>NZ_RZRR01001229.1:0-1262 GCF_003998555.1 Mesorhizobium sp. M7A.F.Ca.CA.002.09.1.1
ATTGTGGGTCACCATCAAGGCGGTCGTGGGCCGTGCCGACCACACGGTCAAAAGCAGATGCCGAAGCCGCTCGGCGGTCTGTTCGTCGAGCGAGACAAAGGGTTCGTCCAGGAAAAGCACCGCCGGCTCCGTGGCGAAAGCCCTGGCAAGTGCTGCCCTGCGCGCAAGGCCGAGCGACAGTTCGGCAGGATAGAGCGAGCGCATGGCCGCGAGGCCGAGCGTGTCGAACAGCCCGTCGAGATTTTTCGCCCTCAAGCTTTTCGGCAACGCCAGCCTGACATTCTGCTCCACCGTTCGCCACGGCAGCAGGGTCGGTTCCTGGAATACGGCGGCGATGCGGTTCGAACCTCCTTGCGGCAACTGGAAGGAGCCGGAAAAGTCTTTGTCCAAGCCAAGCAGGATACGCAGCGTCGTGGTCTTGCCGCAGCCCGACGGTCCAAGCAAGCAGGCGAATTCGCCTTGCCGGACCTCGAAGGAAAGGTCCTGAAGCGCCGTGATCGAGACGCCTCGCGCGGACCTGAAGGTCTTTTCGGCGATGTCGACCTTAAGCGGGACGACGGCGCCAACGGGTTGCATGTCGTTCAACGGGCTGCACCAGGAGAAGTTCAATGACAAGCATCACCGCCACGAAAGCCAGCGTGTAGGCAAGAATGGCGGCGACATCGAAAAGCTGGAAATAGAGATGGATCTGGAAGCCGACACCGTTCGAGCGGCCGAGCAGTTCGACGACCAGGACGATCTTCCAGATGAGGGCGATGCCGGATCGCGACGCGGCGGCAAGATAGGGCTGCAATTGCGGCAGCAGGATATGGCGGATGCGATCAAGGCGGCCGAAGCGATAGACGGTGGCCATCTCGGCATAACTTGGATCAAGCGTCCTGGCGCCTTCGCACATCGTCACCACGACATTCGGGATCTTGTTCACCGCCACCGCGCCGATCGCCGCCGCCTCGTTGAGGCCGAACCAGATGTAGCCGAGGACGATGACCACCAGCGCCGGGATGTTGAGGAACAGGATCACCCACGGGTTGAAAAAACGGTCGACGCGACGATAGCTGCCGAGCAAAACGCCGATGACGGATCCGATGATCATTGCGACGATATATGCTGCGGCGACCCGGCCGAGGGTCACGCCGAGATGGTAAAAGAGGTCGCCGCTCGCAGCCTCCCTGAGAAGCACCTGCCAGACCTGCCCAGGTCCTGGAAAGGCACGGCTTGGCCAGACGCCTGCCGCAAGGTTCCACAGCAGGCAAAGCCCGAGC
>NZ_RZRR01001230.1:0-1259 GCF_003998555.1 Mesorhizobium sp. M7A.F.Ca.CA.002.09.1.1
GCTTAAATTGGCGGGATTTGCAACGGGGATCAAGTCCGCGGACGGCTTTGGTTTCTCTTTTTCGATACGGTAGGGGACTGGCGTAACTAGACATGGCAGGTAGACGGCGCGCCGGCGCTCTTTTCGCCGGACGGTGTTGTATTGCCCTGACATACCCAACGCGGACTGGCTTCCATGGGCCGGCACCGGTTCCCACGGATAATGGGCGACGTTCACCTGCCGGCGGCGGCAGCGGACATCGTAGCAAAGACTTAGGTCGCCGGAACCGGATGCAGGAGGCGCATCCCCGGCGGAAAACAGGTACGGAAGGACAAGGAAAAGATCATGCAGAGCGGCATCGAAAGGGAACTTACGGGCGACCTCCCATTTCCTGGAACTTTGATCGGAGCAAACGACATGGCGGTGTCCAGCGACGCGGAACAGAAATTCGACCGGGTCAAGACCCAGTTGAAGGCGCGCCTGGGAACCGAAGTCTATTCGAGCTGGTTTGGCCGCATGAAAGTCGCCGAGGCTTCCAAGGGCATTGTCCGCATCTCGGTGCCTACCGCCTTCCTGCGCTCATGGATCAACGGCCACTATCTCGACCTCATCTCCGAGCTGTGGAAGCAGGAGGATCCCGATCTTCTCAAGATAGACATCGTCGTGCGCACGGCAACCCGTCAGGGACGCGCCCAGGCCGAGCCAGAGGTAACGCCGGCACGCAGCAAGGTGACACGGCAGACGCAGACGGCGCTTGCCGCAGGCACAGTCAGCCCCAGCCGGGTGGAGCGCGCATCGACTCCGCGTCCGGGCACACCCATCGAGAGCGAATTCCGCCACAACGTTCTGGGGTCACCGCTCGATCCACGCTACACGTTCGGCTCTTTCATCGAGGGGCCGTCGAACCGGGTGGCCTTCGCCGCCGCCAAGGCAGTGGCGGAATCGCAATCGAGCGCGGTGCGTTTCAATCCGCTCTTCCTTCACGCAACCGTCGGGCTCGGCAAGACCCATTTGCTGCAGGCCATCGCCGCGGAATCGCTGAAGCAGAACCCCAAGTCGCGCGTCGTCTATCTCACGGCCGAGTATTTCATGTGGCGCTTTGCCACCGCGATCCGCGACAACAACGCTCTGACGCTCAAGGAGCAGCTGCGCGACATCGACCTGCTCATCATCGACGACATGCAGTTCCTGCAGGGCAAGTCGATCCAGCATGAATTCTGCCACCTGATCAACATGCTGCTCGACAGCGCCAAGCAGGTCGTCGTCGCTGCCGACCGGCC
>NZ_RZRR01000122.1:0-8986 GCF_003998555.1 Mesorhizobium sp. M7A.F.Ca.CA.002.09.1.1
GATCAGGCTCTCGACGATCGCTGCGCCGATGCCTTTCGAGGCGCCGGTGACGAGGGCGGTGCGATAGGTCATGGCCATTCTCCGTGACGATTAGAGTGCACCGTGTGCGGCCACTGTTTTCAAAATGCCGACCAGGCCAGGCTCGCGCGCGGCCTTCAGATCCTCGTGGCTGCGCCCGCCTACCGCCGCATTTGTCGAAGCTGTGATCGAGCGGATGGTCTCGCTGTCAAGCTTTGCGTCGAGCAGCGTGTCCCAGATCGCCTGATAGGTCGGGCCATATTTGCGCAGGAAGTCCTCGATGCCATCGGCGTTGAGGCTGTTGGAGATGAACGAACCTTGCAGGGTCCATTTCGCGCCCGGCCCATACATGAAGGCACGATCCACGTCCTCGACCGAGGCGACGCCGTCTCGCACCAGAGCGATCGCCTCGCGCCACATGGCGCCCATCAGGCGCAAGGCGATATGGCCGGTCACCTCCCGGTTGAGCGTTACCGGCTTCTTGCCGATGGCTTCATAGATGGCGCGTGCGCGGGCGATCGCTTGTGGATCCGATGTCTTGCCGCCGACGATCTCGACCAGCGGCATCAGATGCGCTGGATTGAAGGGATGGCCGAGCACGACGCGGCCGGGCAGGCGGCACTCGCCCTGCATGTCGGACACCAGCAGGGCCGAGGAGGAGGAGGCGATGACGATCTCGTCACCGACATGATCTTCGATCTCGGCGAGCAGCCGGCGCTTGAGGGCCAGGTCTTCCGGACCGTTCTCCTGCACGAAATCGACGCCTTGGAGCGTCTCGGCGAGCGTCGGAAAAAGATGGATCTCGCCGGGCGAGGGCGAGGATCCCTTCAACGCGTCTAGGTCGGCCATGAGTGCAGGCAGCACCTCGTTGAAAGCCGCTTCGCGCCGCTCTGTCGGGTCGAACACGCGCACCGCGTGGCCGGCATGGGCAAAGCAAGCCGTCCAGCGCTGCCCGATGACGCCGAAACCGACAATGCCGATGGTCAGTTTTTCCATCATCCGGCCCTCCTGCCGTCAAGCGCAGCGCGGAAGGCCTCGTTGAGGTCGTTCCACGGGATGAGAAGATCGATCCAAGCGCCAACCCGCCCGGTAGCCAGGATCGCCTCGTCCATCAGCGCACCGAGCGGATAGTTGCCGTCCATCGCCGCCTTGAGCCGGAAAAGCAGGGCAGGCGTTTCCTCCATGTGGCAGAAATCGCGTAGCCGGGTCGCGGTCTTGTCGAGCGCGATTGCTGCCGCCTGGCGCAGCACCAATTCGTCCTTCCGGCCGCGCTCGGCGCGGATCCACCAGAGGAATTCGTGCAGCACCCGCGCTTCTGATTCCGCGGTGAAGACAGGCCCTGCCGGGTGCATGATGGCGCGTGACGCGGTGACCCGGCTGATGTCGGCGGGACAGAACACCCACAGCGCCTTGCGAGCGGCAATGATATCCTGTGGCAGCGACGATGGCGGCGAAGGCTCGGACACGCCGCCATCCGACCGGACAAGCGTGCCTTCCAGGATGCGGCGGCCCTGGTCCTGTTTCAGTGTCGCGGCAAGTTCGGCAATGCCTTCCACCGGCGCGTCGAGATGGCCGAGAACGGTGATCTCGGCATTCTCCGCCTGAAGCGGCGCGAAGGTGATTTCGAGGAACTGCCGCACCGGCCAGTAGATGAATGCGCCGGCGGTCGCGGAAAGCACATGCGTAGCACCCTCGATATCCTCGACGAAGGGAGCATGCCAATAGATATGGCTGCCGGCGATCTTCGGCGTGTGCAGCTGCAGACGCATCGGCAAGGCCGAAAGCAGCGCGCGGCGCGTGCGCTCGGCATCGCCAGTCAGGCGCAGCGGCCAGCTGCGCCCCTCGGTCGAGAAAGTCAGGTCCATCTTATTTTCCCGGATTGAAGAACGAGACGGGTTTGAGGATCTGGTTGCGCATGTCGAGCAGATAGTCGGTCTCGATCACCTTGCGCCGGTAGGCCTGCCATTCCGGGTCTGCCTCCATGCGGTCGCGCCGCTCCTCCCGGTCGGCAAGGCTTTCATATCTCCACAGATGCACGGTGCGCGAGAGGTCGCCGATATGCGTCTGGAAGAAGCCGAAGGGCTCGCCCAGATAATGCCGCTGCATCGGCAGGCCGACGTCCTCGTAGAGTTTGAGGAAATGCGACAGCTTGTTGGGGCGGGCGGTGTAGGTGCGATGGTCGAAGATCATATCGGCACTCCTTCTGACATTCTGTCGTGGCGCCCTTGACGCGGGCGTGATGGTCTTGCCGGCTCAGCCGGCACTTCGCACCGTATCGGCGATGAGCCGGGCGGTGAGCGCCGGTGCCTCGATCTGCGGTACATGGCCAACGCCATCGAGAAGATGAACGGCAGTGAAGCCCGGCGCGCGGGCCGCATGGGCGACCGGGATGACGCGATCGAGCCTGCCCCAGATGAGCCGCGTCGGGACGGCGAGTTCGCCAAGCGCGCCCGCGAGATCGAAACCCTGCGTGCCGTCCGGGAACAGGCTTTCGGCCATCGCAGTGAGCGCGTCGCGATTGCCGGTCTTTTCCAGCTGTCTGAGTGCGGCCTGCGCATAACCGACCGGCAGGGCCGAGGGGTCGCCGACCATGACCGCCAGCCATCGCTCAAGCGCCGGGACGGTTGTTGCGCGGGCGAGCCCGGCAAGGAAGCCCGCATTGATCTCGGGGCCGAGCCCGCCAGGGGCAAGGAGTGTGACAGAGCGTACCGTAAAACGGCCCAGTCGTGCGAGCGCCAGAGCCGCCGCGCCGCCGAGCGAATGGCCGACGAGATGGGCATTGCCGACGCCCATCCCCTCCAGCCGGTCGGAGAGGAGGAAGGCGATCTCCTCGATGATGCTTGCAGGTCTTGCCGCTTCCGTACCATGGCCGGGCAAGTCGAGGCTGATCGTCTCGATCCCCGGCCCGAGCAACGGGACAACCTGCCGCCACACGGAGCGATCCGCCCCGAAGCCGTGGATGAGGACCACCGGCACCGTCTGCCGGGCCGGCGCGGCGACAGGCGATGCCTGGACTGCGGCTGGCGCCCGCTGGCCTGCACCGTCCTGTTCGTTCGTGCGAGCGGCAAGGGTGGCATCGATGTCGCGCTTCTTGATCCGTCCGCGCGGCCCGCTTCCCGAAATGGCGGCAAGGTCGAGCCCGGCCGCGGCGGCAAGGCGCCGGGCAAGCGGGCTGGCGATCGGGCGGCTGCCAGGCTGCCGGATGGAGGAAGAGGCTTCGTCAGCCACAAGCTCGCGCGGATTGGCTGCCGCGGCGGCTGCTGTCGCCGGCCCGACCGAGGCTGGCTGGCCAGCCATCGGCTTCGCGTCCGCGATCGTGCCGAGCACGGCGCCCACCGGCGCTTCCTGTCCCTCGGCGAAGAAGATTTCGGCCAGCCAGCCGTCGCGGTCGGCTTCGATTTCGGTCGCGGCCTTGGCCGTCTCGACGGTGACGACCAGATCGCCGGCCTTGACCGGATCGCCTGGCTTCACCGCCCAGGCGATCACCAGCACGGCTTCCATGTATTCGCCGCCGGCGCTGTCGATGCTGATCGGATGGGTCGCCATCGCCGCCGCCTCCGTCACTTCAGCGTCTTCAGCGCGGCGGTGCGGATCTTCTCGGCACTTGGCAGCATCGCCGTTTCCAGCGGCTCGGAATAGGGGATCGGCATGTCCGGCAGCGTGACGCGCGCGACCGGCGCGTCCAGCTCGTCGAAGGCGTGATCCATGATCGTTGCCGAAAGCTCGGCGGCGTAGCCGCAAAAGCGCCAGCCCTCGTTGACCACCACGGCATGGTGCGTTTTCGCGATCGAGGCGACGATGGCGTTGACATCCAGCGGGCGCAGCGACCGGAGATCGACGATCTCGGCCGAAACACCGTCGGCTGCGAGAAGATCCGCGGCTTTCAGTGCCTCGACCACCATCTTGGAGGTGGCGAATATCGAGATATCGTTGCCTTCGCGCAGGGTTGCCGCCTTGCCGAGCGGCACGGTCACATCGCCTTCCGGCACCTCGCCGCGGGTGTTGTAGAGCAGCTTGTGCTCGAGGAAGACCACCGGCTGGTCGTCGCGGATCGCGGCCTTCAGCATGCCCTTGGCGTCGGCGGGCGTCGAAGGAGCAACGACCTTGATGCCGGGTATGTGGGCAAGCATGGAATCGAGCGACTTGGAGTGCTGCGCGCCGGCGCCGGCGCCGCCGCCGCCCTGCGTACGCAGCACGAACGGCATCTTGACCTGGCCGTTCCAGATGTAATTGTAGATCGATGCCTGGTTGACCAGCGCATCGAGCGTCAGCGGCACGAAATCCGCATACATGATTTCCAGCACCGGCCGCGTGCCGGTCATCGCGGCGGTCACGGCCATGGCGGTCAGCGCCTGTTCGGAGATCGGCGTGTCGCGCACCCGCGTTTCGCCGAATTCCTCCATCAGCCCTTTCGTCACCTTGAAGACGCCGCCATAGCGTCCGATGTCCTCGCCGAAGACGAAGACGGAGGGGTCGGCCTGCATCTCTTCGCGCAGTGCCGCATTGAGCGCTTCGGCATACCGCATCATGGCCATGTCAGTGTGCCTCGCTGTAGGGGTTGCAGGCTTCGTCGAGCGAGAATTCGGGCATCGGGTCGGAGAGGGCCGCCGCGAATGCCTCGTCGACCTCAGCTCTGGCCGCCACCTCGATTGCCGCGAGTTTCGCCTCGCCGACGTCGCCCAAAAGCGCCTTGCGCGAGACGAGCAACGGGTCACGTTCCTTCCAGGCCGCAATATCCTCCGGCTTCTGGTAACCGCCCATGTCGGAGGTGGAGAAACCTTCGACGCGGTAGGTCTTACATTCGACCATGCCTGGGCCTTCGCCGCGCCTGGCGCGCTCGACCATGGCCGACACGGCACGGTAGACAGCCACCGCGTCATTGCCGTCGACGATCTCGGCCGGCATCGCGTAGCCGGCGGCGCGGATCGACAGGTCCTCGACCGGCGACTGGACCTCGGAGGGAACGGTCAGGCCGAACTGGTTGTGTTCGAGCACGAAGACGACCGGCAATTTCCACAGCCCCGCCATGTTCATGGCTTCGTGGCAGATGCCGGTTTGCGCGGCGCCGTCGCCAAAGACGCACATGGCGACATTGCCGGTGCCGAGGATCTGCATCGACAGCGCCATGCCGGTGGCGGCTGGAATGCCCGCGCCGACAATGGCATTGCCGCCGATCACGCCCTTTTCGGCATCGGCCACCAGCATGTGGCCGGCGCGCCCGCCGCAGGCACCGGTGGCCCGCCCGAAGATCTCGGCCACCACCGGGTGCACGGCCATGCCCTTGCCGATATAGACCGCGTGGCCACGATGGGTGGTGGCGACCTTGTCGCCGGCCTCCAGCACGGCGGTCGCGGCGACGCCGACGGCTTCCTGGCCATCGCAGCGATGGATCGGACCGCGCGTGCGTCCTTCCTTGTGAAGCGCCCCAAGGCCCTCTTCGAGATGCCGCACCAGCAGCATCCGGCGATAGATTTCCAGATGTTGTTCGACGGAAGGAGTGTTTTTCACCGATATCCCCGAGTTCGTGCCGAAATTAAATACAAAAGTGTCGACACTTTGCAAGCGCTTCTGCAAGATAGGGCAAAACAAGTTTGTGAAAAGGGGATCGATCATGCGTTTGGAGGGCAAGGCGGCCATCGTCACCGGAGCCGGCGCCGGTATCGGCGCGGCCGTCACGGAACTGTTTGCGAAGGAGGGCGCGCGCGTTCTGGTCGTCGATCGCGACGGCGCGCGGGCCGGCGAGGTGGCCGGCAGGACCGGAGCGCTGGCCTGGGAGGCGGACGTCTCGGACGAAGTCTCCGTGGCGACGATGGTGCGCCGCGCGCAAGAGGCCTTCGGCCGGGTGGACATTCTGGTCAACAATGCCGGTTACGGCATACGCGGTTCGGTTGTCACCACCGCGGCGGCGGATTGGGACGCGCTCATGGCCGTGAACCTCAAGGGCGTCTTTCTCTGCTCCAAATATGTCATTCCCGTCATGGCCGCGGGCGGCGGCGGGGTGATCGTGAACACCGCTTCCAACGTGGCCCATGTCGGACTTGCCGATCGGGCGGCCTATGTCGCCTCCAAGGGCGGCGTCGCGGCGCTGACGCGTGCCATGGCGCTTGACCATGTTGCGGACAAGATCCGCGTCAACGCCGTGGCACCGGGTGTGACCTGGTCGAGCTATTTCGAAACCATGCTGGAAACCCATCCCGATCCTCAGGGGTTTGTCGCGGCATTGAACGCGCGCTCACCGATGAATCGCGTCGCGCAGCCGGTTGAAATCGCAAATGCAATCCTGTGGCTCGCCAGTGACGAATCCTCTTTCGCCACCGGCTCGATCCTGACGGTCGACGGCGGCATGACCGCCTGGTAAGGCACGCCCCTGTCGTTGCGTAAGACGAAGCCTGCCCGTTTCAGGCAACGGGCCGGATGGAACGCAGGGCACGCAGCATCTCGTCGAGGTCGGCGCAGGGCAGGCAGCCTAGGTCTGCTATATCCTTGGTCACGTCGACCGGCAGGCCCGAATTGGACTCCTTGGGCACTTCGTTCAATCGTCCGCCGATGAGCACCGGCAAGGCAAGTCCGCGTGCCGCCATCGCTGCTTTCACCGCCTGTGCATAACGCAGCGCCACGCCATTGTAAGTGCTGACGGCGATCGCATCGGCCCCGGTTTCGGCGGCGCGGGCGACGAGTGTTTCCGGGTCGACGGCCACACCGGCATCGGCGATGACGATGCCCAGGCCTTCAAGCGCCTGTTCGACGAGATATTTTCCGTGCTCATGCACGTCGGTCGTGCCGATGCAGACGGTCAGGGGTCTAGGGCTTTCCAGCGGCTTTTGCGTCGCGACCCAGGCGACGGCCTTGTGGTTGAGCTCGCGCGCCCATTCGGCATGGATCAGCGGCGTGCGTCCGCGGATGCCGTCCGCGCCCGGGCCGAACAGCGCCTCCATGCGCTTCGGCCCCATGCGGCGGATGGCGAACATCAGCGCGGCCGGGTCTTCGGTATCCACCCCGCGCTCGGCCAGCCCTTTCATGACGGCACCGGCAAAGCGACGCCCGCCTTCGACCAGCACATCGGCCATCGCCTCCACCCTGGCCCAGTCGAAGACGGGGTCGTAGAAGGGGGCGTGCAGCGTGAGCCGGTGCGCGAAGGTTTGTGCGTCGATGATCTCGTCGACATCGGGAATGCGCTGGTTCTCGGTTACCGGTACCGGATTGATCGCATGGCCGGAGGGCCATCGCCCGACAGCCAGTATGTCGGCCAGGAGATAACTCGCCAGGGTTGCGTAATTGCCTGCCGGGGTCGACTGGTAGGAAACGGTGTTGCCGAAGATCATGGTGCCCGGCGTATCGCTGACCCGCACCAGCGCGGCATGGAAGGCAGCGCGCGACAGTGGATCGCTGAAGTGGTGGCCGTAGCAATGGCCGAGCCGCGCGCCGATCAGATCCTCGACGATGTGCTTTTCGACCAGCACCATGCCGAGCGCGCAGGCCATGTCGATGAACAGCCCGGCGAAGCCGTCGTCGAGATTGGAATGGACAAGGATTTCGGCATCCTGCGCGGCAATCAGGCCGAGGGCGGTGACGGTCGCTTCGGTGGTCGCGACATCATCGTCCCAGTAGGGCAGCCGGAAGGTGAAATACTGCCCCAGATTGCCGATGGCCGTTGCACCGGCGGCGATGGCGGCGCGGGTGTTTTCCACCGCGCCCGGCAGGCCGAGCATGAAGTCGCCGAAATGCGCGGCAGCGGGCGCGGCGTTGGTGATGCGGGCGAAATCCTCGGGGCCGGTGAGCACGATGCCGGTGCCGCGCGCGGCCTTTGCACGCATGGCTTGGGGATAACCCATCGACCAGTCGAGGGTGATGCCGAAACGGTCGACCGTTACCCCTGCCTTGCGGCATTGCTCATGCACCTCGCCGATCGCGGCCACGGTGCGGTCGACGCTTCTGAAGCCGATATGGGCGTGCTGCATGACTCGCTTTTCGGCCGCTGCCTTGCGCTTCCATGCGGCTTCGGACGGCATCCCAGTCTCGGTCAGGAAGCGGCAGCTGCCGAGGCGCCAGTCGCGCGCCATGACGCGTCCTTCGGCGAGGAGCTCGGCGCCAGGCTTGAGGCGCGGGTCGAGGAGGGCGGGGCTGAGGTCAGCGATCATGATGCTTTGCGATCAAGGTGAGCTTCGACAATGAAACGGCGAATGATGGCGGCAAGACCTTCGGGGTCGGCGAGGGGGTGAAAATGCGCACCGGGAACTGAAACAAACCGGGCATCCGGTATTGCCGCAGCGATCGCCTCCGAAAGGGCTGGCGGTGTCAGGATATCGCCGGTGGCCGCAATCACTTGAACCGGGGTGTCGATGCGCGGCAGATCGGCAAGGCGATCATGGTCGAGCAGCATGCGCACGCGCGCAGCACTGACTGTCAGCGGCGCCAGGGTGTCAGGGGCGGCGGCGACGGCTGCGTCGAGTTCCCCGGCATGCGTTTCGAGGTAGGACGGTTCGTGGCAGAGCACATGGCCGAGGCGCTGATAGGTCTCGGCCAAGCCGGCCTCCAGCAGTTCGGCGCGAGCGCTGAAGAGCGTGCGGAAACGGCTGTCGGCTCGCGCCCAGGAACTGCTGATCGTATAGCTCAGGCCAAGTTCCGAATGATCGAGCGCCAGCACCTGCGCGATGGCGCCACCAGTGGAATGCCCGACAATATGGGCGGGACCGCCCGTCTGCGCCAGCAGGCCGGCAATGTCGCTGGCGATCAGGGGAATGGAATAGGGGCTTTCGGGGCGATCGCTGCGACCGGCGCCGCGATGGTCGGTGACGATGACGCGATGGTCGGCCTCGAGCAGGCGTACCACACCAGTCCAGAACCTTCCATCACCGCCGAGCCCGGAGATGAGGATGAGGCGTGGGCCGGCGCTGCCTGATGTCTCGTAGTGGATGCGGCAGCCATCGGCGGCGGTGAAGAAGGGCATCAGCTGAGGCCCTCCCTGTCG
>NZ_RZRR01001231.1:0-1257 GCF_003998555.1 Mesorhizobium sp. M7A.F.Ca.CA.002.09.1.1
ATTCACCGCCGACCTCGACCTGACGACGGCAGCACTGGCCGCCGGCCGGTTCGCCACCGCCTATGACGCCGCCTTTTCGCTCAAGCTCGACCAGGAAGGCATCCGCGTTTCGGATCTCAAGGCGAAGTTGCTGGGCGGGGCGCTGACCGGCCTATTCGAGTTGAAGAACAACAACGGCACCGGACTGTTCTCTGGCCAGATGAAACTGGCGGGCGCCGATCTGGCGACCGTGCTGCCGGATGCCGGCATCAGCGGCATCGGCGATTTCTCGACGGCGCTGTCAAGCAGCGGCAAATCGGTCGAAGGGATGGTGGCTGCCTTGTCAGGCTCCGGAACTGCGGCGTTGAAGGGCGTGAAAGTTGCTGGCCTCAATCCAGATGCGTTCAGTGCGTTCCTCGCCAAGGCGGATGCGATCGGGCGCGACATCGATGCGGCCAAGACCGCCGGCTTCGCGCCCGAGATTGCCGCTGATGGCAGCTTTGCCGCTGGCGATACCGACATAGCCTTCACGGTTGCCGGCGGCACGCTGCGGGCGCCGCCGGTCAGCCTGGAAAATCCAGCGGCGACCTTGTCCGCCGACATCACGGCGGATCTCAACGCGGCCACGGTGTCGGCCAAGGGTGCGATCACCTATCGGCCTGGCGACGAGGCGCTGGTCGGCTCCGAGCCGGTTGTGAATTTCACCGCCGAAGGGCCGTTCGGCGCGGTCAAACGAGCATTCGACAGTGAGCCGCTGGCGCAGTTCCTGACCCAGCGCGCGCTGGAGAAGGAGCAGCAGCGCGTCGAGGCGATGCAGGCCGCGCTGCTCGAGAAGCAGCGGCTGCGGCGCGAAGTGCGCTATTACGCTGCGCGGCAGGATGCTCGCGACAAGGCGGCCGAGGAATTGCGCCGGCAGGAGGAAGCAGCGCGGCTCAAAGCCGAAGCTGACGCCAAGGCCAAGGCCGAAGCGGATGCACAGGCTCAGGCTGAGGCGGACGCAAAGGCTCAGGCCGACGCGGAGGCGAAAGCCAAGGCGGACGCAGATGCCAAAGCCAAGGCCGATGCCGAAGCGAAGGCGGCTGCCGAAAAGCAGGCCGCCGACGAGGCCGCCAAGGCGCAGGCCGAGCAGGAGCGGCAGAAGGCGGAAGAGGCGATGCGTATTGCCTCGCAGGAAAAGGCAAGGCTCGAAGCCGAACGCAAGGCCGCGCAGTCTCCGAAGGTGGAGCGGGCGCCGCTGCCGCAGGCCAACGACAATCCGCCGCCGGCCAAGCCGAAGGC
>NZ_RZRR01001232.1:0-1256 GCF_003998555.1 Mesorhizobium sp. M7A.F.Ca.CA.002.09.1.1
GTGCCTGCTGGGTGATCGCGCTTTCGCATTTCAACGTCACGGTGCAGATGGCGACGCCGCGCTGGGTGGTCGGCCGGGTGCTGTCGGTCTACCAGACCGCGACCTTCGGCGGCATCGCGCTCGGCAGCTGGATCTGGGGCGTCGTCGCCGACGCGCATGGCGCCGAAACCGCGCTGATCGCCGCCAGCATCGCCATGCTGGCCGGCGGCGCCATCGGTCTTTTGCTCCCGCTGCCGCAACAGCAGGTGCTCAACCTCGACCCGCTCAATCGCTTCAAGGAACCGCATTTGGCGCTTGACCTGAAGCCGCGCAGTGGTCCCATCGCCATCATGATCGAATATGTGATCCGCCACGAGGACGAACCGGAGTTCCTCGCCATCATGGCCGAACGCGGCCGCATCCGCCGCCGTGACGGCGCCCGCAACTGGACGCTGGCGCGCGATCTCGAGAATCCCACCGTATGGATCGAGCATTATCACACGCCGACCTGGATCGAGTATATCAGGCACAATGGACGCATCACCCATGCCGACGCCGTCATCGGCGAACGCGTGCGGGCCCTGCACAGCGGCGACGAACCGCCCCGCGTACGACGCATGATCGAGCGCCCGACCACCGCCGGCACGGCGCTTGTGATGGCCAAGGGGCCGATCGAGCATTAAGCCCGTAACCCCTCTTGCCCTCTACCCCTCGCCCGACAGGTCCCGGCGCGCCTTGTCGAGTTCCTCGGCATAGCGCCGCATCAAATGGCCTTCGGTCAACAGGCCCAGCACGATGTGGTCGGTGAAATCCTCGACCACGGCGAGTTCTTCGGCGCCCGCCCGCTGGAATGTTTCCGCGGCGGCCTGCACGTTCATGCTCGGCACCAGCACCGCGTCCTTGTATTTGGCGAGATCGCGCACCGGCACCTCGCCATCGGACGGATCGCTGTGCAGTTCGGCCACGATCAGCACGCCGACATAGTGGTCGCCCGCATCGACGGCGATGACGCGCTGGGCAGAGCCGAGCGGCACCTCCTTGCGGAAGGCTGCCAGCGTCGTCGAGGCATAGATGGTCTTGATGTCCTTGCGCATCATCGAGCCGACTGTGAGGCTGCGCATCCAGCCGACATCGTGGGCGCTGCGGATGGTCTCGCCGCGCAGATGGAAGCGCCATGTCGAGAACGAGTAGCCGAAGGTTTCGCGCACCAGGATGGCCGACATGATCGAGGCGGCCAGCACGACCTCGCGCTTGGCAAAGGTGATCGGATTGTTGAT
>NZ_RZRR01001233.1:0-1256 GCF_003998555.1 Mesorhizobium sp. M7A.F.Ca.CA.002.09.1.1
GGTGAATGCCACCCATCTGATGGCGACGCTCTCGTTCCAGCGCGGCATTTCCGGCGGCCAGCTTGGCGAGGGAGCCGCGATCGCGGTGGCGATGATCCCGTTCCTGCTTGCGGCGATCCTTTTCAGCTATTTCGGGCTGCAACGTCGTAAATGGCAGCAGGGCGGTGGAGACTGACATGGCCGCGATCGAAACGAGCAACCGTCCGAACACGGATGAAGGCGGCATGGGCTATCTTCAGAGCCTGCCCCGGCGCGTGGTGACCGTTTATCTGCCGCTCCTGATCTTCGTCATCGTGCTGCTGTTCCCGTTCTACTGGATGACGATCACGGCGGTGAAACCCAATCTCGAGATGACGGATTATGCCAATTTCAACCCGTTCTGGGTCGTCCATCCGACGCTCGAGCATATTCGGTATCTGCTCTTCGAGACGTCCTATCCGGGTTGGCTTCTCAACACGATCATCATCTCGACCGCCGCAACTTTCCTGTCGCTGCTGGCGGCGGTGTTCGCAGCCTATGCGATCGAACGCTTGAGGTTTTCCGGGGCGCGGCAGGTCGGCTTGGCGATCTTCCTGGCCTATCTCGTGCCGCCCTCGATTCTGTTCATTCCACTGTCGGTGATGGTGTTCAACCTCGGCCTTTACGATACGCCGTTCGCACTGATCCTCACCTATCCGACGTTCCTCATTCCATTCTGCACGTGGCTCTTGATGGGCTACTTCCGCTCGATACCCTTCGAACTGGAAGAATGCGCGCTGATCGACGGAGCGAGCCGCTGGCAAATCCTGACCAAGATAGTTCTGCCGCTGTCGGTGCCCGGCCTGATCTCCGCCGGCATCTTCGCCTTCACCCTGTCATGGAACGAATTCATCTACGCCTTGACCTTTATCCAGTCGTCCGAAAACAAAACCGTGCCGGTCGGCGTGCTTACCGAACTCGTACGTTCGGACGTCTATGAATGGGGAGCCCTGATGGCAGGCGCGCTGATCGGCTCCCTGCCGGTGGTGGTGCTCTATTCATTCTTTGTCGAGCACTACGTCTCCTCGATGACGGGGGCGGTCAAGGAGTGAGGCTGAGGCGGAAATCCCACCCTCGGCCGGCAGCTTCGATCCGATCCCCGCACTCCGCTCCCTCTCCTTCCCGCAAGCCTGCCACAAGCTTGTTGAGGCATGGTCTGGTCAGGGAAAACCGGTAAAAGGCGGACTTTCTTGGCGATTTCTCCACCCAGCGACATCGTTATGGATGTGGCCCGAGCC
>NZ_RZRR01001234.1:0-1253 GCF_003998555.1 Mesorhizobium sp. M7A.F.Ca.CA.002.09.1.1
ACGACATCTTCACCGTCACGGTGAACATGGCCGGCCTGCCGGGCATCGCTGTGCCCGCCGGGCTCGACGCCAAGGGTTTGCCGCTCGGGCTTCAGTTGATCGGCCGGCCGTTTGACGAGGAAACCCTGTTCCAGACCGCCGCCGTCATCGAGCAAGCCGCCGGCACATTCCAGCCGGAGAAATGGTGGTAGCATGCCGCCCCCGTCTCGCATTTCCATCGTCGAGACGGAAGACGAACTGCTGATAACCAACCCACCGCGCATCTCGGATTTCAGGATGGGCTTCGTCCTGGTTGGGGCCGCGATCGTTGCCTATACCGGCTACATGGGATTGACCGACACGTCGCCCGCAAACGTCGCCAGCGGCACTCTCGGACTGCTGTCGTTCACTGCGATCATTGCCCTCTTCACCTACTTCCTCGGCAAGGATTTCATGTGGCTGGTGTTCGGCAAGGAAACCCTGCGGCTAACCGACGTGGCAGCCGTGCGCGACGTCAGGGGTTTTGTGCGAAATCGTTCCTCATTGCCTTTGAAAGGGCACCTTGAGGCCGAAATCCTCGACCATGCCTATCCAACGGATGAAGCGGGGCTGTCGGAAGTCATCAGGTTGACCAACACCAACGGCGTCCTTGTTTTCGGCAGGGAGTTGAGCCGGCCCGAGGCCGAGGCTGTGACAAGTGCCGTCGAGCACTTCATCGGTCGTGAGAATTCGAGCCGACGATAGGCAGCCAATGTTCTTCTACCTTTCCAAGATCTTCTGGTTCTTCATCCAGCCGCTCAACCTGGCGATCTTCCTGCTGCTAGCGGGACTGCTCGCGGTCACGATCGGGCGCCGACGGTTAGCGGCCGCCGGCAGCGTGCTGGCATTTTTGATCCTTGCACTGTCAGCATGGACGTCGCTCGGCGCCATGATGCTCAATCCGTTGGAAGAGCGCTTTCAACGCCCGCCGCTGCCGGAAAAGGTCGACGGCATCGTCGTGCTCGGCGGCGGCTTCGAGGGCGCCATCAATCTGGCGCGCGGCGGCTATGAGCTGAACAGCAGCGGCGATCGGATGGTCGAGACCGCGATTCTCGCCCGGCGCTTTCCCACCGCCAAGGTGGTCGTCTCCGGCGGCACCGGCGCGTTGTTTCTCGATGGCGAGGGCGATGCCGCAACCGCGCCGCGCCTGCTCACCGCGCTTGGCGTGGCCGCCGACTGGATGATCCTGGAGAACAAGTCCCGCAACACCTATGAGAACGCGGTCTTCACCAAGG
>NZ_RZRR01001235.1:0-1251 GCF_003998555.1 Mesorhizobium sp. M7A.F.Ca.CA.002.09.1.1
CCACCCAGTATGTCGAGCGCTACCTCTATTCGCCCTATGCCAGCCAGTTCGCGGACTCCTTTGTCTCCGGCGTCATCGCGCTGCACATGTCGATCAGCCAGGACAAGCTGGGCGACATCACCTCGATGATGGATCCCGAGCGCGAGAAGGTGATCTATCTGCGCATCGCCCGCCGTGCCGCGATAGACGGCCTGAACGACCTTTCGGCCTTCGCTTCGGCGCGGGCCGAGCAGGGCCGTGACGGCAACACCAATCAGGACGATCCACGCGCCCTGCTCTATGCCAGCCTTTCCACCGTCACCTCGGGCACAATCGAGGACATTCGTGCCAAGCTCGGCAAGATCGATCGCAGCCGGCTGTCGGAGGGCGACCGCGCCTTGCTCGACGCCGCTCAGGCCATTGCCGGCGAGGTCGTCGCGCCGCCCACCGCCCTTCCGGCGGAAAAGCCTGCCCCTGTCGCGGCCGAGCAACCTCCGGCTCCCGAGATCGCCACGCCGCAAAACGCCGATGACAGTGGCTTGCCACCGGTCGAAGGCGCCATCTCGGAGCAACCCGCCGCCACCGCGGCCTCCGGCGGACCGGCCGCCAATGCGCCGGACACGGCGGCAGTTGCAGCCACATCCGCCGAGCCTGCGACCGTCGTGCCGGCGTCGGCACCTTCGCCCGCCGCCGGTCCAGAGCCCGCCGATCCGACCGACGCCGCCATGACCAGAACACGTCGACAGCTCGACCTGATCGACCAGATGCTTGGAGCCGCCCCTAAATGACCACCAGCCTCGGCTCGGCCTTGCCAGGATTTGCCTCCACGCGCGCGACGTCGGAGCAGCCTGCCGCGAACGGCAGAAACGATGACGCCGGCTTCGGCAAAATGCTGCGCGACGATGCCCGCCCGGAACGGCAGGCGTCGACAGAGGCGGGATCGCGCGACCGGCGCTGGAGCAAGCTCGCTGCCGGCCTCGCCGGGCATGGCGCCAAGGTCGAACCGGCATCGGCCGAGCCCGGAAGGACCACCTCGGCCAAAGGCGCAAGCGTGAAAACCGGCAAGGACGATTTGGAAGCAAAGGCGCACAAGGCCGACGCCGAACAGACGGCGTCGGATACCGCGCCGCTTCAGGACGACCTGCCGCTGCTGATCGCGTTTCATGACCTGCGGCATTTCTCGACAGCGGCCAAGGCAGCGGGGGGCAATGCGGCCACCGGCGAGAATCCGTCGGACCCGGCGCTCGGCGGACAGGCTGCACTGCCAAAGAC
>NZ_RZRR01001236.1:0-1251 GCF_003998555.1 Mesorhizobium sp. M7A.F.Ca.CA.002.09.1.1
CCGGACACCGAGGCGCCGAGTTCCGGCAGCGCCGCTTCCAGTCCGGACAGATCGAGCTTGGCGGCATTGCCATGCACGTCGTGACCGCCCGGACAAAAAACCACCGGATCGGTGCCGAGCGCGGCCTTCAGCCCGTCGCGGGCGAGGTCGCCCTCGGAAAAGCCGATCATCACCAGCGCGACGCGGCCGCCCTGGCCCTCGACGAGCGCGTTGGTGGCAAGCGTCGTCGACATCGACACCAGCTTGATATCAGCCGGATCGGTTCCGGCTTTCTGCAGCACCGCGTCGACGGCGCCGGAAATGCCGACGGCAAGATCATGCCTGGTGGTCAGCGCCTTGGCCTTGGCCAGCACCTTGCCCTTGTTCGGCCCTTCTTGCGGGCCTTCTGTTTCAGACCACAACACGGCATCGGTATAGGTGCCGCCGGTGTCGATTCCGAGGAACAACGGTTTTGGCTTGGTCTTGGCTGTCATTTTTGGCGGCGGTCCGGCTGGGGAGTCTGTCTGCCCCTGCCTTTAGCCGATGCGGGCGGGTCGATAAAGCTGCGAGCGCTGGGCCAAGGCGGAGATTGGCAGCGTTGGCCGAAGCGCCAACCTACCCGACAAACCCCACTTTCTTGTGCGTGCCATCGCAGAACGGCTTGTTGGCGGAATGGCCGCAGCGGCAGAGGAAGGCGCGTTGTGTACGGTCGACCGTATGGCCGGTTCCGGTGACGATCTCGAGATTGCCCTCAAGCTTGAGCGGGCCATTGGTGGTCGGCGTCACTTTCAGCGGACCATTTCTCGCTTCGAGCGCCGGCGTGTCCTTCAGCTGCGGCTCGCCGGTGGCGGCAAAACCGGATTTGTTGTGGCTGCCGTCGCAGAACGGCTTGTTTTCCGAAGCGCCGCAGCGGCAGAGCGTGGCACGATAAGAAGTCTCGCCGTCGAGAACGATCTCGGCGTGTACCGCCAGCGGGCCGTTTTCCCGCAGCCGCACCGTGTTGACCACCGGTGCTTGCTCCTGCGGCCCGCCATCCTTCCTGACATAGGTGATGGCGCCCGACGGGCAGCTTTCGGCGATGGCGACGATCTTCTCGACGCTGGCCGCCTCGGGATGGATCCATTGACCCGGCGCGTTGGGCACGAAGACGTGCGGATCGCCGAGCACGCAGTTGCGCGAATGGATGCAGCGCTTGCCGGAAAACCCGACGTCGATCTTGTCGCTTTCGACCATGCCGGCCATAGCTGAGCTCCTTTTGCCTGAAGCACGTCG
>NZ_RZRR01001237.1:0-1248 GCF_003998555.1 Mesorhizobium sp. M7A.F.Ca.CA.002.09.1.1
GCCCTTTTCAGCGGCGGCGGCGATCGAAGCTGCCTTGCCCTTCACCTCGGCCGTCACCGTGTCGAAGCGGCTTGAACCGAGCACGGAGATGTTTGCTGCTTTGAGCCCGGCGGCAAGACGATTGGCCAGCGTGTGGATGCGCCCGGCAATCGCCTGCAGCCCGGCGGGGCCGTGCCAGATGGCATAGGCGGTCGCCATATTGGCGAGCAGCGCCTGCGCGGTGCAGATGTTGGAGGTCGCCTTGTCGCGGCGGATATGCTGCTCACGCGTCTGCAAGGCAAGCCGGTATCCGGGCCGGCCCTTGCTGTCGGTGGACTGGCCGACCAGGCGGCCAGGCATCAGCCGCGTCAGCCTGTCGGAGACGGCGCAATAGGCCGCGTGCGGGCCGCCAAAGCCCATCGGCACGCCAAAGCGCTGCATCGGGCCGACTGCGATGTCGGCGCCAAGCTTGGCCGGCGCGTCGGTCAGCGTCAGGCCGAGCGGGTCGGCGATGAAGACGACGAGAGCGCCGGTCGCGTGTGCCTTGTCGATCGCTGCCTTGTGGTCGCCATAGACGCCAAATGTATCCGGCCAGGAGACAAGCAGGGCGGCGGTGTTGTCGTCGATCGTCTCGCCATCGATCTCGATGCCGAGCGGCTCGGCGCGGGTGCGCACCACGTCCAGCGTCTGCGGGTGCGGCGTGCCGGCAAGTGCTACCTTGGTGCGCTTGTCGCGGTGATGGCGCAGTGCAATGCCGACCGCCTCGGCCACGGCGGTTGCTTCATCCAGCAGCGACGCCGATGCCACCGGCAGGCCGGTCAGTTCGGTGACCAGGGTCTGGAAGTTGAACAGCATTTCCAGCCGGCCCTGGCTGATCTCGGCCTGATAGGGCGTGTAGGCCGTATACCAGGCCGGGTTCTCGAACAGATTGCGCTGGATAACCGGCGGCACATGGACGCCGTGATAACCGGCGCCGATGAAGCTCTTCAGCACCGTATTCCCGGCCATGACAGCCGAAAGCTCAGCCAGCGCTTCCGCCTCGCTCGCTGGTGCCGGCAGGGCAAGCGGCCGATCGAGCCGGATCGACTTCGGGACGGACTGGCTGATCAGCGTCTCGATCGAGGGCACGCCGATGGCGGCCAGCATGGCTCTGGTATCGTTGAGGCCGGGACCGATATGGCGGGCCGAGAAGGGGTAGGGTGCTGCGGTCATCTCAATAAGTCCTGATATCAACCGATATGGGCTTTGTAGGCGGCCTCATCCATGAGA
>NZ_RZRR01001238.1:0-1241 GCF_003998555.1 Mesorhizobium sp. M7A.F.Ca.CA.002.09.1.1
GCGTGAACAGCTCGTCCATGCCTTCCTTGCCGGCGCCAGACACCGACTGGTAGGTGGCGACAACGACGCGCTTGATGGTGGCGAAATCGTGCAGCGGCTTCAGCGCCACCACCAGCTGCGCCGTCGAGCAGTTCGGATTGGCGATGATGTTCTTGCGCGTGAACAGCGAGATCGCGTCCGGGTTCACTTCCGGCACGATCAGCGGCACGTCCTGGTCGTAGCGGAAGGCCGACGAATTATCGATGACGACGCAGCCCTGCTTGCCGATCTTCGGCGACCATTCCTTGGAGACGTTGCCGCCGGCCGACATGATGCAGATATCGGTGTCGGAAAAATCATACTGGTCAAGCGACTTCACCTTCAGCGTGCGGTCGCCGAACGACACTTCCGTGCCCTGGCTGCGCCGTGAGGCCAGCGCCACCACCTCGCTTACCGGAAAGCCGCGCTCTTCCAGTATGTTGAGCATTTCCCGGCCCACATTGCCCGTGGCGCCGACGATCGCTACCTTGAAACTCATCGAAAAATCTCCTGTCCCTCTCCGCTTGGTTTTTGGAGAAACCCGCTGGCCGCTGCGGGTTCCGTCCCCCGGGCCGAACCCGGGAGAGGGTGGTTAGGCCAAGGGAATCACACCGTTTTGGTGGTGGTTTTGCCAGTTTTCTCGGCCAAGAATGTGGTTTTGCTGAAACGAGGAGATGCGCCGACGCGCCCGGCCCAATGATGTGCATTGAGGCTGGGGGCATCGAATGCAGGAAGAGCCGTCAAAAGGCCGCGCATCGAAACTGTCCCGTTCGGTGCCGGCTTTTACGCGGTTTGCGGCAAGAGTCAATTGCCGAGCGGCGCCTGGTTTTGCGCGCGCCCTGTACAATCGCGGCTGCGCGAAGTACGAACGGCCAAGATTGTTTGGCTGGCGCGAGGCCCGCCCCGGCATGTGCTCCGTGATGAGCGCGGACCCTAAAATTCCGAAAGAGTGAGATGTCCAACTTCGAAGCACTTGTTCCAGCGCTTGCCAGGGCGCTGGAGAAACGCGGCTATTCCGAGCTGACGCCCGTCCAGAAGGCGGTCGTGGCGCCCGAGCTCGGCGAGGCCGATGCGCTGGTTTCGGCGCAGACCGGCTCCGGCAAGACGGTGGCCTTCGGCCTCGCTCTGGCGCCGACCCTGCTTGAGGGCGCGGAGCGCTTCGGCCACGCCGCCGCACCGCTGGCGCTGGCGGTGGCGCCGACGCGCGAACTCGCCTTGCAGGT
>NZ_RZRR01001239.1:0-1237 GCF_003998555.1 Mesorhizobium sp. M7A.F.Ca.CA.002.09.1.1
GAGAAGGACGGGATGTCGGAGCTCTCCGGCGGCAACCAGCAGAAGGTGATGGTCGCCCGCTGGATGGCCCAGCATGCGAGACTGTTCATTCTGGACGAGCCGTTTCAGGGCGTCGATATTTCCGCCCGGCGCGACATCGCCGCCAAGCTCAGGGCCAGTGCAAACGGACGCGCCACGCTGCTGTTCGTCACCGAACTCGACGAGGCGCTGGAGACCGCCGATCGCATCCTGGTCATGTCGGAACAGACCATCGTCGGCGAGCACCGCAATGCCGATGTCGATCTCGACCGCCTGTTGGCCGAGGTCGCCGGCGGGCCGCTGCACAGTGCCGCCTGAGCGCGGGCGTTAGGAATGGGAATGGAAAGAGCATGGGTTCGGATTGGCTAAAAACGGCAGCAGCGCGCGGGAGCGCCGAATGACATTGCGCGACCACGCCATCCGCTACGGATTCATCGTGCTCTTGTTCGGGCTCGTCGCCTATTTCTCGATCGCCGCCGACGGTTTCGTTTCGCCGCAAAGTGCGGTTTTCATCTTCCAGTCGGTCGCCATCACCGGCGTGCTGGCGCTCGGCGTCACCGCCACGCTGGTCGTCGGAGGTTTTGATCTGTCGATCGGCTCGGTCGCCACCTCAGCCATGATGGCGGCCGCCTATGTCATGGTGGTGCTGGAGCAGAACGCCCTTGTCGCGGTCGTCGTCTGCCTGCTCATCGGCGCCATCGTCGGCCTGATCAATGGCTGGCTGATCGTCTACATGCGTGTGCCCGATCTGCTGGCGACGCTCGGCATGATGTTCCTGCTCGTCGGCCTGCAGCGCATTCCAACCGAAGGCCGCTCGATCGCCACCGGCATGACCATGCCTGATGGTTCGGTCGCCAACGGCAAATTCTCCGACGCCTTCCTGGCGCTTGGCCGCCACCGCTTCGACTTCTTCATCCCGAACCTCATTCCAGTGTCGGTGGTGGTGCTGCTCGTGCTCGCCGTGCTGATCTGGTTCTTCCTCGAATACACCCGTTTCGGCCGCATGATGTATGCCGTCGGCAGCAATGAGCGCGCCGCCGAACTCGCCGGCGCGCCTGTCAAGGCATACAAGATCTGGGCTTACGTCATTTCAGGTGTTTTTGCCTCGATCGGGGGCATTTTGCTCGCTGCCCGGCTTGGACGCGGCGACATCGCCTCGGGTAATAATCTGCTGCTCGATGCGGTTGCCGCAGCGCTGATCGGCTACGCGGTGCTGGGT
>NZ_RZRR01001240.1:0-1235 GCF_003998555.1 Mesorhizobium sp. M7A.F.Ca.CA.002.09.1.1
AGAGCCAGGAGAAATGGTCGGTCAGCCAACCGCCGATGGTCGGCCCGACTGTCGGTGCGACGATGACGGCAATGCCGTAAAGAGCAAATGCCTGGGAGCGTTTTTCGGGTGGAAAGGTGTCGGCGAGAATGGATTGTTCGCTGGGTGCCATGCCGCCGCCCCCGAGGCCTTGCAGGATCCTGAAGACGATGAGCATTTCCAGATTGGGCGCCAGGCCGCACAGCAGCGACGCTATGGTGAAGATCGCCACGCAAAGCATGTAGTAACGCTTGCGGCCGATGACGCTGGCCAACCAGCCGCTAACCGGGATGATCACGGAATTCGCGACCAGATAGGTGGTGATCACCCAGGTGCTTTCGTCCATCCCGGCCGCGAGGCTGCCGGCGATGTTGCGCAGCGCCACGTTGGCGATCGAGGTGTCGAGCACCAGCATGAAGGTGGCGATCGAGACGACGACTGCGATCAGCCACGGATTGCGCCCGCCGGCGGCGGACCGGGTTTCGCTCCGTTCACCAGCCATTTCGACGGCGCTCATCTCACCTTGACTGTCGGCACCACCGACAGGCCTGGACCCAGCAGCACGCCCGGCGGTCGGTCGAAGACGATCTTCACGGGCACGCGCTGCACCACCTTGACGAAGTTGCCGGTGGCATTCTCGGCCGGCAGCAGGCTGAAGGCGGTGCCACTGCCCGCCTGGATGCTGTCGACGCGGCCGTGGAAGTTCTTTTCGGGATAGGCGTCGATATCGATGTCGACGGGCTGTCCCGGCCGCATCAGATCAAGCTGGGTCTCCTTGAAATTAGCCTTCACCCAGACCTCGTCGGGAACGAACATCATCAGCACCTGACCAGGCTGGGCGTAGGTGCCCTTGGCGGCCGTGATACTGGTGGCGCGACCGGCGACAGGCGCGGTTATGATGGTGCGCGACAGCATGGTGCGGGCCTGCTCCTGGCTGGCCTTGGCTTGATTGAGCTTTGCTTGCGCGCTCTTGGTCTGTGCTTGCAGAACAGTGACCTGGCTTTTCGCGGCTGCCACGTTTGCTCCGGCGCTGTCGAGGGCGGCCTGGTCCTGGCGCAGGGTAGAAGCGGCCTGTTCCGCCTGCTGTTGGGTGGAGGTTCCCTTGGCCAGCAGCTCACGGTTGCGCTTGTCCTCCGCTTTGGCAAACTCGAGCGCGGCCTGGGCCTGCGCCACCTGCTTCTGTGCCGCATCGATCTTGGCGTTTTGTGCTTCGATCT
>NZ_RZRR01000123.1:0-8966 GCF_003998555.1 Mesorhizobium sp. M7A.F.Ca.CA.002.09.1.1
GTCATGCCCCGCTGATCGTCTTTGCCGATGCAGATCTGGACAAAGCGGTTGATATCGCCATCGACGCCAAATTCGCCACGTCGGGCCAGGACTGCCTCGCCGCCAACCGCATCTACGTCCAGCGTCCGATCTACGATCGGTTCTGCGCCGCCTTCGCCAAGCGCATCGAGACGCTGCGGACCGGCAATGGCCTAGCCGAGAAGATCGACATCGGGCCGCTGATGCATGAGCGCGCCATCAAGAAGGTGGAGGAACAGGTCGCCGATGCCATCGCTCACGGCGCGCGCTGCCTCACCGGGGGCAAACGGCACCAGGCCGGCCCGCTGTTCTACCAGCCGACGCTGCTGGCCGATGTCAGTGACGAAGCGCTGATCATGCGCGAGGAGACGTTTGGCCCGGTTGCCGCCGTGACGCCGTTCGACAGCGAGGATGACGTGATTGCCCGCGCCAACGCCACCGAGTATGGCCTCGTCGCCTATGTCGTGACCGAGAATGGTGGCCGGCAGCAGCGCATGGGCCGCGCGCTCGACTACGGCATGGTCGCCATCAACCGCGTCAAGATCACCGGCGCGCCGATCCCGTTCGGCGGCGTCAAGCAATCGGGCATCGGGCGCGAAGGCTCGCGCCACGGGCTCGAAGCCTTCACCGATCTGAAGTATCTCTGTCTGGACGTCGCCTAGGTTCGTCCTGCCATCCCTCAAGGAGTTAAAAAATGCTCGACCAGTCCAACGAACTCGCCGCCTGGGATCGCGACCACTTCTTCCATCCCTCGACCCATATGGGCACGCACGCGCGGGGCGAAAGCCCGACACGCATCATGGCCGGCGGTGAAGGCGTCACCGTGTGGGACAACAATGGCAGGAAGAGCCTCGATGCCTTCGCCGGGCTCTATTGCGTCAATGTCGGCTACGGCCGCCAGAAGATCGCTGACGCCATCGCCGCCCAGGCGAAGAACCTCGCCTATTACCACGCCTATGTCGGCCACGGTACCGAGGCCTCGATCACGCTGGCCAAGATGATCATCGATCGCGCGCCGCAGGGCATGTCGCGGGTCTATTTCGGCCTCTCCGGTTCGGATGCCAACGAAACCAACATCAAGCTGATCTGGTACTACAACAACGTGCTCGGCCGGCCGGAGAAGAAGAAGATCATTTCGCGCTGGCGCGGCTATCACGGCTCGGGCGTGATGACGGGATCGCTGACCGGGCTCGACCTGTTCCACAACGCCTTCGACCTGCCGCGCGCGCCGATCCTGCACACCGAGGCACCCTACTACTTCCGCCGCGCCGACCGTTCGATGAGCGAGGAGCAGTTTTCGCAGCATTGTGCCGACAAGCTCGAGGAGATGATCCTGGCCGAAGGCCCGGAAACCGTCGCTGCCTTCATCGGCGAGCCGATCCTCGGCACTGGCGGCATCGTGCCGCCGCCGGCCGGCTATTGGGAAAAGATCCAGGCGGTGTTGAAGAAGTACGACGTGCTTCTGGTCGCCGACGAAGTGGTGACGGGCTTCGGCCGACTGGGCACCATGTTCGGCTCCGACCATTACGGCATCAAGCCGGACCTGATCACCATCGCCAAGGGCCTGACCTCGGCCTATGCGCCGCTGTCGGGCGTCATCGTCGCCGACAAGATGTGGCAGGTGCTGGTTGAGGGCTCCGACAAGCTCGGTTCGCTCGGCCATGGCTGGACCTATTCGGCACATCCGATCTGCGTTGCCGCCGGCGTCGCCAATCTCGAGCTGATCGACGAGATGGATCTTGTGACAAATGCCAAGGAGACCGGCGCCTATTTCCGCGCCGAGCTGGCCAAGGCGGTCGGCGGCCACAAGAATGTCGGTGACGTCCGCGGCGACGGCATGCTGGCAGCGGTGGAATTCGTTGCCGACAAGGACGACCGGGTGTTCTTCGACGCTTCGCAGAAGATCGGACCGCAGGTGGCGACAGCGCTTGCCGCAAGCGGCGTCATCGGCCGCGCCATGCCGCAGGGCGACATTCTTGGCTTCGCGCCGCCGCTCTGCCTGACCCGCGAGGAAGCCGACATCGTCGTGTCGAAGACCGCCGATGCGGTCAAGAGCGTGTTTGCCAATCTCTGAGATCGACTATGAATGCCATGACCAGAACCCTCCCCGCCACCATGGCCGCCGTGCTGCTTGTCGGGCACGGCGGGCCGGAAAAACTCGTCTACCGCAGCGATGTGAAAGTGCCCGCGCCTGCGCCAGGTGAAGTGCTGGTCAAGGTCAGCGCTTGCGGCATGAACAACACCGATGTCTGGGTGCGCCAGGGCGCCTATGGCACGGAGGAGGACGCTGCCGCCGTGTCGACATGGCGGCGCCAGGGCAACACGCTTGTTTTCCCGCGCATCCAGGGCACCGACACCGTCGGTACCATCGCCGCCGTCGGCGAAGGCGTGTCGCCGGAGCGTATCGGCGAACGGGTGATGGTCGATTTCTCCATCTACAATCGCGACGACGATTCGCTCGCCGACATCGACTATATGGGCCATGGCCGCGACGGCGGCTACGCCGAATACCAGGCCGTGCCGGCCGAGAATACGCATGTCGTCGATACCGACATGAGCGACGTCGAACTCGCCACCTTCTGCTGCGCTTACCTGACCGGCGAACAGATGCTGGAGCGCGCCGGCTTGAAGGCCGGCGAGCGCGTGCTGGTCACCGGCGCCTCGGGCGGCGTCGGTTCCGGCATCGTGCAACTGGCACGGGCGCGCGGCGCCATTCCCTATGCCGTCGTCGGCAAGGGCAAGGAACAGGCGGTGCTGGACATCGGCGCCGAGGCGGTCATCACCCGTGGCGTCGCAGACCTGCCGCAAGCCGTGATTGAAGCGACCGGCGGCCAACCGATCGACGTGGTGGCCGACCTGGTCGGCGGCGCGATCTTCAACGACCTCTTGCGTATTCTCAGGCCCGAAGGCCGCTACACGACCGCCGGCGCGATTGCCGGTCCGGTCGTGCAACTCGATCTCAGGACCATGTATCTCAAGCAGTTGCAGTTGCATGGTTCGAGCCAGGGCACGCGCGCGGATTTCCGTCGCATCGTTGGTTACATCGAGGCGAAGAAAATCCGGCCGCTGGTCGGTGGCGTCTACAAGCTCTCCGATTTCCACCATGCGCAGGCGGATTTCATTGCCAAGGATTTCGTCGGCAAGCTGGTGGTGGTGCCGGATGCCATGTGGGGTTCGGCTGGCTGAACACTCTATGCCTCAACCCTGCTGGGCCGCCCTCAACAGCATGCCGAACAGGTCGCGCGGTTCGTCGGGGTCGGCCAGCATGTCGAGTTCCTGGTAGAGGCCGGTCGACTTCAGCTGATCCCTGACATAGCGCAGCGCCGAAAAATCCTCGATGGCGAAGCCGACCGAATCGAACAGCGTGATCTGGCCGGAATCGCGCCGGCCTTGCACGGCGCCTGACATCACCTGCCACAACTCGATCACCTCATGATCCGGCGCAAGCTGCTGGATCTCGCCCTCGATGCGGGTCTGCGGCGGGTATTCGACGAAGATGTCTGAGCGCAGCAGGATATCGCGATGCAATTCGGTCTTGCCGGGACAGTCGCCGCCGACCGCGTTGATGTGCACGCCGGAGCCGACCATGTTGTCTGTGAGGATGGTGGCGTACTGCTTGTCGGCGGTGACGGTGGTGATGATGTCAGCCCCCTCGACCGCCTCCTGCGCGGTGCCGCAGGCGACCATGTCGAAGCCGAGACCGGCGAGATTACGGATGCATTTTTCGGTGGCCGAGCGGTCGATATCGTAAAGCCTCAGCCTGTCGACGCCGAGCAGCGCCTTGAAGGCCACCGCCTGGAATTCGGCCTGGGCGCCGTTGCCGATCAGCGCCATGCAGCTGGAGCCGGCCGGCGCCAGGTACTTGGCGGCCAGAGCCGACATCGCCGCCGTGCGCAGCGCCGTCAGGATGGTCATTTCGGACAGCAATACCGGGTAGCCATTGTGGACGTCGGCGAGCATGCCGAAGGCGGTCACGGTCTGGCGTCCCTCGCGCATGTTCTTGGGATGGCCGTTGACATATTTGAAGCCGTAGACTTCGCCGTCGCTGGTCGGCATCAGTTCGATGATACCCTCGGCGCTGTGCGAGGCGACGCGCGGCGTCTTGTCGAACAGCTCCCAGCGGCGGAAATCATTCTCGATGTAGCCGGCGAGTTCGACGAGGAAGCGTTCGACGCCGATCTTCAGCACCAGCTTCATCATATGATCGACGCTGACGAAGGGCACGATGTTGAGATTGGGGATCATTTTTTCTTATCCTTGCCGCATGCAGGCGCTCAGTCCTGGCGATGCGCGTTGTGTGCCTTCATCATTGTTGCCAGCGCCGGATCGTTTTGCTCCAGCACCCTGATGGCTCCGCCTGTGTCGTAGAGGCGCTCATCCTGGCCCATCTTGAACTTGGCTTCGAGCCGCCCGATCGGCAGGTCAAACCCTATGATACCAGGTATGCGCCGCTCCATGCCGCCTGGTCCGAGCTCACGCATGCCCCAGCGATCGTCGCGATCCTTCTCCAGCACGTCGACAAGCTGCAGGAGATGCCGGGCGGTGCCGTGATCGTCGAGCGGCACCGGATGCCCATGACAATGCACGACGGCAAAGTTCCAGGTCGGCGCGCTGTCGCGCACCGGATTGCGCGGATACCAGGACGGCGAGATGTAGCCATGCGGGCTGTGGAAGACAGTGATCGTCTCCCTGCCTTCGCTGATCAAGGTGCTGTGCGGATTGGCCCGGGCGAGATGCGAGATCAGCGTTCCGTTTTCACCCCGCGCGCGATCGAGCACGAAGGGAAGATGAGAGACGACAAGGCCCTGCGGTCCCGCTGTCACCACCGTGGCAAAGGCCGCGGCCTCGATCAGGCCGAACACCTCGTCGCGCGACAGTGGCGCGAACTCGGGCTTGGTATACATCAGGTCAGCTTCGCTGGGCGCGAACCGCCGGGATCAGGCCTTGCGGGCGAACCAGCAGCACGGCGATGACGCCCGACAGCACGATGGCGTCGCGATAGGGCGCGATCGCTCCCGGCAATGTCGCTTGCAGCAGCACCTCGATGATGCCGAGCAGGAAGCCGCCGGCGACAGCACCGGGCAAGCTGCCGAGCCCGCCGACGACGGCGGCGATAAACGCCTTCAGCACCGGCGTGAAACCCATCAGCGGGTCGACCGAGGCACGCTGCGCCACCCACAGCATGGCCGCCAGCCCGGCGAGCAGGCCGGAGAGCAGGAAGGCGGTGGCGATGATGCGGCTGGCCGGAATGCCCATCAGGCGCACGACGTCGAAATCCTCCGCTGCGGCACGCATCGCCGTCCCGGTCACCGAGCGGCGCAGGAAGACTTCCAGCGCAATCAGCGCCAGTGCGGAGACGACGATGGAGATGCTGGGACCGACGCCGATGGTGAAATCGCCGAAGGAGAAAGCGCCGGTCATCCAGCCAGGCATGGCGACAGCCTGCGGCCGCGCCGAAATGCCGTTCTGGAAGACGACCTTCAGCAGGCTGGAGACAGCGAAGCTGGTCAGCAACAGACTGGTGACGCTGGCGCCGCGCATCGGCCTGAACGCGATGCGCTCCATGGCGACAGCGGCGAGCGCGCCGCAGGACACGGCGACAAGCACCGCCACCGGGAACGGAAAGCCAAGCACCAGCGAGGCCAGCAGCGCATAGCCCGACAGCGTCATCAGTTCGCCATGGGCGAAGTTGATCAGGCCGACGATGGAAAAGACGATCGCCAGCCCGAGCGCCAGCAGCGCATAGACGCCGCCGAGGCTCACCGCATTGATGATCTGCTGCGCGATCATGCTTCTTAAGCTCCTAGATAGGCCTGGCGGACGAGGTCCGAAGAGGCGAGTTCTTTTGCCCTGCCCGACAGCACCACTTCGCCATTGGCGAGCACGACGGCGCGGTCGGCGATTTCGAGCGCCAGCGCCACATTCTGTTCGACCAGAAGGATGGTCAGGCCCTTGCGGCGCAGTTCGGCGATCAGGTCGAAGACGGTGTCGATCAGTTGCGGGGCAAGGCCGAGCGAGGGCTCGTCGAGCAGGATCATGCGCGGCTTGCCCATCAGCGCGCGGGCGATGGCCAGCATCTGCTGTTCGCCGCCCGACAGATTGCCGCCCTTGACGCGGTGGTAGCGGCGCAGGATCGGGAACAGCTCCAGCATCTCCTCTTCGCGCAGCCGCGCCTCGGCCGCCGGCTGATGCACCGCGCCGCCGAGACGCAGATTGTCGGCCACCGTCAGGCTGGCGAAGATGCGGCGGCCTTCCGGAACCAGCGCGACGCCCTTGCGGGCGATCGCCTCCGGCGCCAGGCCGGTGATGTCGACACCGTCGAAGACCACCTTGCCCGATGCCGCCGGCACCAGCCCGGCGACGGCGCCGAGCGTCGAGCTCTTGCCGGCACCGTTGGCGCCGACCAGGGCGATGATCTCGCCGCTGTCGACGGCGAGGTCGACGCGGCGCACCGCCTCGACCTCGCCGTACCGGATTTTCAGGGCTTCGACGCTCAGCATGACATCACGGCGCCGGAACGTCGGCGGCTTCGGGGATCAGGGTCTCGACATGCTTGCCTTCGCCGCCCTCGTAGCGCATCAGCGCCACTGGCCGCAGCGGCATGCGGTCGGTGCCGGCATAGGTGATCTTGCCGGTGATGCCCTCGAAATCCTTGAGGCCGGCGATGGCGTCGCGGATCGCCTTCGGGTCGTCGGAGCCGGCCGTCTTGACCGCCTGGTCGAGGATCAGGCCGATCTCGTAGCCATTGACCTCATAGGTCGATTCCGGCGCATGGCCGGCATATTTGGTGAAGGCGGCGTTGAAGGCTTCGAGCTTGCTGCCCGGCTCGGCATAGCCGGCCGCGGTGTAGACGACGCCGTCGACCAATTTGCCGAGCGCCTTGATGGTCGGCGTACCGATGGCATCGGCTCCATAGACCGGGATGGTGACGCCGGCGCCGCGCAATTGCTGGATGAAGGCTGGGAAATCGGGCTCATAGGCCGCCGTCATGATCAGGTCGGGCTTATCGGCCAAGCCCTTGATGTTGGTGATCTCGGCGGAAAAGTCGGGCTGGCCCATGCTGAAAGTGCCGCGGCCGACAATGGTGCCGCCCTTCTTCTCGAACACCTTGCCGAAATATTCCGGCAGATTGGCGGTGTAGGTGGAGTCCGGCGAGGTCAGCAGGAACACCTTCTTCTTGCCTTCGGAGACGGCGAAGTCGGCAACCGCCGTCGCCTGTACATTGTCGGCGGGATAGGTGCCGAACATGACATCGCCGACCGCGCCGGTGAGCACCGGGGCGGAGCCGCACAGCGTCAGGGTCGGAATGCCGAGAGGCTGGGTCAGCTGGCCGGCGGAAATCGAGGGATCGGCATCGCACGGCGTGATCATGATCTTGGCGCCGGCATCGATCAGCTCCTGCGCGACCGTGGCGGTCTGCGCGGTGTCGGAGCGGGTGTCCTTGATCAGCAGCTTGACGGTGTATTTGCCGCCGAACCCGCCCTTGGCGTTGAGTTCGTCGAGCGACATGCGCAGGCCGGCAAGTGCCGGCTGGTCGTAAGGGGCAAGACCGCCTGTCTGCGCGGTCGCGGCACCGATGATGATCTCCTCGGCGCTGGCCGTCGAAATGGTGGCGATGCCGAACACGGCAGCGCAGAAGGCGGCGCGATGGAGGCGATAGAGGCTTGGCATGTCGGTTCTCCTTCTGGATTTTTGTCGTTGGTCGTTGCGGTCTATGCGGTCTGGTTTTCAGGCGTTGCGGTCTTGGCGAGCGCCGTGCGGCTGCCGAGATAGGCGGCGATCACGGCGGGGTTCTTCTGAACGTCGCCCGGCGTGCCGTCGGCGATGACGCGGCCATGATCGATGACGACAATGCGTTCGCACAGGTTCATCACCAGCCTCATGTCGTGCTCGATCAGGACGACGCCGATGCGGCGCTCGGTGCGGACTGTCGAGAGGATGGAAACCAGTTCGGCGGTCTCGACGGCGTTCATGCCGGCGGCCGGCTCGTCCAGCAGCAGGAAGCGCGGCTTCAACGCCAGCGCACGTGCCACTTCCAACCGGCGTCGCTGGCCATAGGCAAGCCTGGCGGCCGGCTGATCGGCAAATCTCTCCAGCCCCATGCGCGCAAGTTCACCCATTGCCGCCGCCTCGGCATGGACGAGATCAGGCTCTACCTGGCGTGCGGCGACGACGACGTTTTCCAGCACCGTCATGTGCGGGAAGACGCGGATGTTCTGGAAGGTGCGGGCAACGCCGGAGCGCGCGAAGCGGAAGGCAGAAGCCTGCCGCACCGCGCCACCCACCGACACGGTACCGGCACTTGGCTTGACATCACCGGCCAGCATGTTGAGCAGCGTCGTCTTGCCGGCGCCATTGGGGCCGATGATACCGGTGATGCTGTCCGTTTCGAAACTCAGGCTGACGTCGTCGACAGCAACGACGCCGGCATAACGGCGCGACAGACGCTCGGCGGAGAGCCGGTCACTCTCGACACGCTGCGGAGGTGCCGCCGAAGCCGTCACGGCCTGACGTCCGGGCCGGCGCAGCAGGTTCAGCTCACGCTCGCCGAACAGGCCGGTCGGGCGTCGCCAGATGACCAGGATCATGGCGATGGCAAGCACGCCCTGGGTCAAGCCGAACAGGACAGGCAGATGCAGGCTGAGCACTTCGCCGCCGCCTTCGAAGCGGCGTACCACTTCGACCAAAACGATGGTGACGATGACGCCGGCGAAAGCGCCGAGCGACGAGGTCATGCCGCCGACGATCAGCATGGCAAGCATGGTGAAGCCCAGGTCGAAATAGAAATCGCGCGGTGAAAACGCACCCAGAAACTGCGCCATCATGGCGCCGGCAGCCATGGCGGCGACGACACCCGCCACCCAGGCGGCCAGACGCGCCGTGCGTTGGTCGACGCCGACGGCGGCCGCACCACGCTCGTCATTGGCGGCGGCTCGGCTGGCAAGGCC
>NZ_RZRR01001241.1:0-1234 GCF_003998555.1 Mesorhizobium sp. M7A.F.Ca.CA.002.09.1.1
TTCCTGGGCAGCGCCGTTGAAGTCCGGGTTGAAGGGGATGCCCATCTCCTGGCCGGCACGGAAATAGGCCTCGCAGATAGGCAGCGGCGAAATCGGGTTGGACACGCCGAGCGGGCCCTGGTCGCCATGAAAGTCGTTGGCGTAGCGCTGGTTGTTTTCGGCGCGCTTGAAATAGGGCAGCACGTCGCGATAGCCCCAGCCGGCGAGGCCTTCTTCCTTCTCCCAGGCGTCGTAGTCGCGGGCATTGCCGCGCGTGTAGATCTGCGCGTTGATGGACGAGCCGCCGCCGACGACCTTGGCCTGCGTGTACCAGAAGACGCGGTCCTTCATGTGCTTTTGCGGCACGGTCGACCAACCCCAGGAAGCAATGCCTTTGGTCATCTTGGCGAAGCCCGCCGGCATGTGGATGTAGGGGTGCCAGTCCTTGCCGCCGGCTTCCAGCAGCAGGACCGAATTGCTGGGATCTTCGCTCAGCCGGTTGGCCATAACGCAGCCGGCAGGACCGGCGCCCACGATGATATAGTCAGTCATTTCCTGATCCATTCATAGCCGTGGCACCGAGAGCGCGCCGTCGACATTGATGATCGAGCCGGTCGAAAAGCCGAGCTTGCCGCCGGCGAGCGTCGCCACCACCGCGCCGATGTCCGATGCTTCGCCCCAGCGTTTGGCCGGAACCAGGCCGCCGTCGATAAGGGCGTCATATTTGGCGGTCACGCCTGAGGTCATGTCGGTGCGGATGATGCCGGGCCGGACTTCGAAGACGCCGATGTTTTCAGGCGCAAGCCGCAACGCCAGGTTCTTCACCCACATCGAAAGCCCGGCCTTCGAGATGCAGTAGTCCGGCCGTTCCGGCGACGCCATTTCAGCACTGACCGAGGTGATGGTGATGATGGATCTCTGATCGCCTGGCGCAGCCAGCATCGCCTTGGCGACAGCCTGGCTGAGGAAGACGGTGCCGCGCAGGTTGATGCCCAGCGTGCGGTCGAAATTCTCCGGCTTGAGGTCCAAGAGGTCACCGCGCACCACGGCGCCGACGCCGGCATTGTTGACCAGGCAGTCGATGCGGCCGAAGGCGCGCATCGCGGCATCGACAAGTGCTGTATGGGTGTCGAGGTCCGCGATGTCGCACCTGACATAGGCGAATTTTGCGCCACGCTTGGCGATGTCGGGGGCAAGTCCGTCGGCGGCTGTTTCGGCAAGGTCGGCGACCAGAATATCGAAGCCGGCATCCGCC
>NZ_RZRR01001242.1:0-1219 GCF_003998555.1 Mesorhizobium sp. M7A.F.Ca.CA.002.09.1.1
CTGAACTCCTTGTTGTGGTACCGGCGTCCTGCCGGCCCGAACTCGCGCGATCGGAGAAACCGACCGTTAGCCGCACAACAGATGAACCCATCGGAAAAGCCGGACCGGCAAACCGCAACATCGCGACCGCCTGGCCCAGATCGCTCTGGTCCGAATGGGATTTTCACCTTTCAGTGATTTGGGGCGTCTGCGCCATAAATCGACGTTGTGTCACCGGCATGTTTCGCTGATGTAACACAAAAAGTCGGAAGAATCAAGGTTTTGCTGCATACGCGAAGGCCACAACCCGGCGCCGGCTGTCAAGCCGGTTAATGTGACGTGCCTCTTACCCTGCGTAATACCGGCCTTTCCGGCCGTATTGTCAATCGCCTTCGCCGGGCTCGGCGGAGAAGTATTTCTCGAACTTGCCGGCCTCGCCGTCGAAGGATTTCGCGTCTGCCGGCGGTTCCTTCTTGGCGGTGATGTTGGGCCATTTCTCGGCATATTCGGTATTGACCTGCAGCCATTTGTCGAGGCCGGGCTCGGTGTCGGGCTTGATCGCGTCGGCCGGGCATTCCGGCTCGCAAACACCGCAGTCGATGCACTCGTCGGGATGGATGACGAGCATGTTCTCGCCTTCGTAGAAACAATCGACCGGACAGACCTCGATGCAGTCCATGTATTTGCATTTGATGCAATTGTCGGTCACGACATAGGTCATCGGTCGGCTCCGGGACGTCCCATTTTGTTGGGCTTTTTCCGTCAGGTAACGCCTTTGGCCGCTGCTTGCAAGGGCAGCCATTCCTGTCGGCATCAGCGTTTCGAAATGGAATTCCAGGCAGCCGGCGCCCCAGAGGCCGGCGACCTCATGCAGGGCTTCCTGTTTGCCGGGTTCAGTTTTGCTTCAAACACGTCGTTATCCTGGCAAGCGCCGCCTGTTTTTGGACGCCAGGCATCAATCTTCGCCGAGCAATCGGTCGGTCTGGCGACGTTCCTTCTTGGTCGGGCGGCCGCTGCCGGCCTCGCGCAGCCCCGGAATTGCATCGGGAGGGGCTTCGCCCTTCGGTGCGGGCGGTGGCGACATATCCTCGTAGAGCGTACGGGCTTCCTCGGCCGGGCCGCGTCGCGCACCCGCGCCGAGGACCTTCCAGATGAAGATGCGCCGCTCGAGCGTGATGGTCAGGACGTCGCCTGGCTTGACCTGATCGGAAGCCTGCGCTGCTTTGTCGCGATTCTGTCT
>NZ_RZRR01001243.1:0-1218 GCF_003998555.1 Mesorhizobium sp. M7A.F.Ca.CA.002.09.1.1
GCATAGGCATTCTTCACCGCGATTGCCGCCGCGCGGTCGAGATCGGCCTCCTCGATGCCGATCGCCTTCAGGCTCAGCGGAGAGCCGACCGACTGTGCGAAATCCCAGAGCCCGCCGCCCGCCGAACCACCACCGAATGCCTCAGCGATCGGGCGCAGCAGATCGGGCACCGCCGCTTCGTTGAAGGCGGTCGTGTAGGGCAGCAGGATGGCGTGGGTTTCGGCGTGCGGCGTGTCGAACGAGCCGCCGAAGACGTGCGCCAGCTTGTGATGCAGCGCCATCGAGACATAGCCGAGTGCGGTCGAGCAGCACCACGCCGCATAGAGCGCCTGCGTCCGCGCCGCGCGATCCTGCGGATTGCCGATCAACCTTGGAATGCCTTCCCGAAAGGCAACCATGGCATCCCTGCACATCAGCACGATGACCGGATTGCGATCGGGGGCATACAAGGCTTCCATCGCATGAGCGATCGCGTTCATCGCCGAGGTTACGGTGAGATTTACCGGCAAGCTCAGTGTCAGATCGACGTCGTAGATCACCGTCTCTGGGCGAATGTCCGGCGAGCGGCGGGTGGTCTTCTCGCCGGCTGCCGTCTCGCCGAGTATGTCGGTCATTTCCGAGCCGGCATAGGTGGTGGGAATGACCACCTGGTCGGCGCCCGTGCGCACGGCAATGGCCTTGCCGAGCCCAGTGGTCGAGCCGCCGCCGAGGCTGACGACCGCCGAAGCGCCACTGCCGCGGAAGGTATCGATGGCCTTTTCCGTGACCTCGACAGGGGTATGCATGACCGCGCCGGCAAAGATCCCGGCGGCGAGGCCACCAAGGCTTGCGGCCAGCCTTTCCGCATCGCCCTTCTGATGCGGCGTCGAAAGCACCATCACCTTTTCATGGCCGAGCCGCCGGACTTCCTCCTCGACGCGAGCCATGGTGCCGGCACCGAAGACCACCCGTGTCGTCAGGCCCGGAAAGGTGAAGCTGTCCATCATCGCGCCGCCTCCATGCGCGGGCCACGCCCGGCCGCGAGGTCGTCGAGGATAGTGCCCAGCATGGCAATCTCGGCGTCCGAGACCTCATGGCCGCGGCCCGGGAACAGATCGGCCCGCAGGCTCGCGCCAATCCGGCCCAGCGATTGCGCGGCATCGGCAAACGCCGAGACCGGTATCCACGGATCGGCATCACCACCGGAAAGATAAATCGGCATTCCGGCCGGCGCCGCCT
>NZ_RZRR01001244.1:0-1217 GCF_003998555.1 Mesorhizobium sp. M7A.F.Ca.CA.002.09.1.1
GTCCTGCGAAGACCAGGCCGGGATCGTAGCGGCAGTGACGACCGAACTCGCCAACCTTGGCACGAACATTGCTGAAAGCAGCCAGCATTGGGACAGGGCCTCGAACCGTTTCTTCATGCGCATTGCCTTTTCGGCGCCCGCCTGGGTGTCTGCCGATGCCATCACCAAGGGACTTGCGCCTGTGGTGGATCGCTTCGGCCTGAGCAGCCGCCTGCTTGAGCGGAGCCGTCGGCCGAAAATCGTCATCATGGTCTCGAAGTTTGACCATGCATTGCTTCACCTCATCTACCAGATCCGTGTTGGCTGGCTCGAAGCCGAGGTCGCAGCGATCATCTCCAACCACGAAGACAGCCGCGAAACTGCGGCATGGGCTGGCATTCCCTACCACGTCTTGCCCATCTCGAAGGAGAACAAGCAGGAACAGGAAGGCCGGATACTGGCGGTGATCGAGGACGTCGGCGCCGACCTCGTCGTCCTGGCTCGCTACATGCAAGTGTATTCCGACGACCTCGCGGGGCGCCTGTTCGGCAAGGTCATCAACATCCACCATTCGTTCCTGCCAAGCTTCAAGGGCGCGCGGCCGTATCACCAGGCTTTCGAGCACGGAGTGAAGCTGATCGGCGCCACGGCTCACTATGTGACCGCCCAACTCGACGAGGGGCCGATCATCGAGCAGGAAACCGAGCGGGTAACGCATTCCATGAGCGTCGAGGATTTTATCGCGGCCGGCCGTGACATCGAAAGCCGCGTTCTGGCGCGTGCGATCAAACGGCACCTCGAAGCCCGCGTGATGATCAACGGACGAAAAACGGTTGTGTTCGCGTAAGGCGGCAACACCGACCCGTGTGTGGCGATGCTCATATCAACAGGAGAACCAGATCATGAAAAATGGAACGGCGCATCTCTTTATCCCGGGTCCGACCAACATTCCCGACGCTGTGCGGCGGGCCATGAACGTGCCGATGCAGGATATGCGCGCACCGGATTTTCCGGAACTGGTGCTGCCCTTGTTTCGCGACCTGAAGCAGATCTTCAAGACCGAAACCGGCAGCGTCTTCATCTTTCCGGGCTCAGGCACCGGCGCCTGGGAAGCGGCAATCTCCAACACGCTCAGCCGCGGCGACCGGGTGCTGATGTCGCGCTTCGGCCAGTTCTCGCACCTGTGGGTCGACATGGCCGAGCGCCTTGGACTTGAGGTCGATTGCATCGATGTCGAA
>NZ_RZRR01001245.1:0-1215 GCF_003998555.1 Mesorhizobium sp. M7A.F.Ca.CA.002.09.1.1
CCCTTCGGCCAGTGCCGGCTGGTCGGCGAAGGGGCCGATGACGCCGAAACAGTTTTTTCCCGGAATGTCGGCGGCGGTGAAGACGCCGGCGACACCGGGATGTGCCTTCGCCCAGCCATCGAGGTCACCGAAGGCGAAGCTGGCGTGATAATGCGGAGAGCGGATCACCAGTACCGCCAGTGCATCGGCGGGGAAGGAATCGCTGCCGAATTTCTCAGCCCCGGTGACCTTCGGCACGCCGTCGAGCCGGATGGGCGAGGAACCGATCGCGTGGCCTGACCGGGGCAAGCGGAAATCCAGGCTTGCTGCCTGCAGGGAGGCATCCATCACTGCGGCAATGATCTTCCGGTAGCCGGTGCAGCGGCACAGAATTCCGCCGAGCGCGTCCTGTACCTCGACCTCGGTGGGGCTCGCCTTCTTCTCCAGCAGAGCCGTCGCCGCAACCAACAGGGCGGGCGTGCAAATCCCGCACTGCGCAGCGCCATGGGCAAGGAAAGAGGCCTGCAACGTCGACAGCCGGCCGTTGGCAAGCCCTTCAACTGTCGTCACCGATGCGCCGGCAGCGGACGCCGCCGACATCAGGCAGGCGCAGACGGGATCGCCGTCGACCAGCACCGTACAGGCGCCGCAATCGCCGGCATCGCAGCCGACCTTGGTGCCGGTCAGCCCCAGTTCGTCGCGCAGCACCAGGGACAGTCGGCGCAGCGGCGGCACATTGACCGATACGGCGCTGCCATTGACCTCGAAGGCGATGTCAACGCGCTCCGGGCCGCGAGCAGGCCGAACGGCGCCCAGGTCGGGCACTGCTTCACGCACGTCAGGTTGAACCTGGCTCATGCCGCCACCTCTTCGCCAGTCGTCCGCCCCACAGCCGCAAGCACGGCGCGGGCAACAATCTCGCGCACTGCATCAAGCCGGTATTCGGCGCTGCCGCGCACATCGGCGATCGGCGACAGTTCGCTCATCGGCGCGGACAGGACCGCATCGGCAAGCTCGCCATCCACCGGCAGCCCGCACAACGCGGCTTCGACGCCGGCCAGCCGCTTGGCCACCACCGAACAGGAGCCGGCCGCGACCGCCGCTTGCCGGACGGTGCCATTGTCGACGGCCAGACGTGCTGCCACCATGGCGATGGAAATGACGAGGTAGCGCCGGGCGCCGAGCTTGACGAAAGCCGACGTGCCGCTGGGCTTCGGCACGCGGATCGCCGTGACC
>NZ_RZRR01001246.1:0-1210 GCF_003998555.1 Mesorhizobium sp. M7A.F.Ca.CA.002.09.1.1
CAGCTTGGAGCCAATCCGGTGCCGCTGGTCATCCCTTGCCATCGCATCCTTGCCGCCGGCGGCAAGGATGCGATGGCAAGGGATGACCAGCGGCACCGGATTGGCTCCAAGGGCGGCCCCGGTTTCGCGGGCGAGCCCGGCATGGCCGGCGGTCTTGGCCAGCTCACCATAGGTGGTGGTTTCGCCGAAGGAGAGTTTTCGCGCCGCGTCGTAAATGGCGAGGCGGAAATCGTCGACGCCGTCGAGATCGACCGGTACGGCGGAGAAATCGACATCCTCGCCCGCCGCATAGGCCTTGATCGCTGCGATCAGCTCGACCACCCATGGCGGCTGCGCCGTGGAAGCGGAAACGCCACCGTGACGCAGCAGGCGCCGTTCCACCGCTTCGCGGCTGCGTTCGGGCAGGCAGAGCCGGATCAGGCCCTTTTCGCTCCAGGCAATGCCCATGAAACCGATCACTGTTTCTAACACTGCGTGGCCGGCCGTGATCGAAGCTGTCGTGACCATGATGCGTTCCTTCCCGCAAAGTGGCGAAATCCGGGATTCGTCCCAGTACATATCCGGAACAATATGGCATCGCCGCCCGCGTCTCGCCACCCGAAAACCACCTGATCGCCCCGATTGCCCGGCCTGAATCGCTGGTGTAAGGGATTTCTTAACAACCCGACAAACCGGACCCGAGCGCGGCTTGCCAGCAAAACTCAACCTTATCGCGATCGGCGTGATCCTGGCCGCCGCCGGCATCAGCGGCTGCACGTCGACCTCGCAGATGAAGTCCGCGCCTGCTCTCACCGAAACAGCGACCGCCGCCGGCGCTGATGCCGGCTTCACCGTGCCTCTGCCGGAGACGGTTTCGGTGCTGCCGGAATCATCGGGGATCGCCCCCGTTCAGACGGCCGAGCTGCCGCCCGATTCCGCCGCACAGCCGGCTGCGGCGACCGCCGCTTTTGCCGGATCGACACCGGCGGCACCAGCCGTGCCCGCGGTGATGACCGCCAATGCCTGGCAGGCGCCGCCGCCGGCAAATGCGAACGAACCGGTCAAGGCGGCCGAGACTTATACGACCGCGGGGCTGATCGTGCCGGCAACCGCCAAGGGCGACCGCATGCCCGGCGTCCAGCAGGTCGCCTATGTCGTGCCGCAGAACCCGGCGGCCCTGGTCCAGTTTCCGGCAGGGCCCGTGCAAGAAGAACACGCGACGGGCGTGCGT
>NZ_RZRR01001247.1:0-1210 GCF_003998555.1 Mesorhizobium sp. M7A.F.Ca.CA.002.09.1.1
GAGGAAAACATCGGTCCGGTGCGGTGCGCCGTCAGCAAGCATGACGGCAACACTTTTGCCGAGTTCGACCTGGCCAAGCTGCCGGAGCCGCTGAAGCTCGATGCCGATCCGGAGGTGATCGGTGCCGCGCTTGGGTTGACGCCGCATGAGATCGGCTTCGAGAATCACCGCGTCGCGTTCTGGTCGGCGGGCGTGCCCTATGTCACCATCCCGGTTGCCAATCTCGAGGCGGCGGGTCGCATCCGGCTGGACAACCAGGCCTGGTCGGAACTGGCGCCGCGCAAGAGCGAATGGGCCTTCGCCAGCCCCTATGTCTACTGCCGCGAGACGGTGAACCACGAAAGCGCCTTCCATGTGCGCATGATCGTGCCTGGCACGCCTTCCTATGAGGATCCGGCGACCGGCTCGGCGGCAGCCGCCTTTGCCGGCGCCATCATGCATTTCGACGCGCCGACCGATGGCATTTCACAGCTGTGGATCGAGCAGGGGCTGGAGATGGGCCGGCCATCGCGCATCCGCCTCGAACTGACCGTGCAAGGCGGAAAACTGGCCTCGGCGCGCATCGGCGGCAACGCAATCAAGGTGGCGGAGGGCAAGCTGTTCGTTTGATCGAACGCATGCTCGGTCGATTTGTCGGGAAATGATTCCGGCAGGGCTGGACAGGACCGATGGTGGCGGCTATATGCCCGCCAACGCCGGTTTTTGCCGGCCGAGTGGGTGCGTAGCTCAGTTGGTAGAGCAGCTGACTCTTAATCAGCGGGTCCACAGTTCAATCCTGTGCGCACCCACCAAATTCCTAGAAGAGTTGGTGGAAAGACCCTGAAAGCGAGACGCGTTTGGCGCATCTCGGGCAAGGCTGTCCGACCGTGATTCTTCAAACGCGCTATCCGGATCTTGTGGCGATTTAGCCGAGTTGAAAAATGCGGCTCAGAAACCGGCCGAATCGAAAAGCAAGGCTCTTTTCCCCGGCTGCAGCATCGCTGGCGCCAATTCCGTCTTTTCCCCCGGAGAAATCGCTGATGGGCCACCAGAAGAAGACCAGGAAGACAACGAAAATGCCGGTGTCGATCGGGCCATGACTTGAATAGCTGCTGTGACGGAACACAACAGCGACCGCCCCGGCGATAACACCGCAGCTGCGGCAGGATGAAATTTCTTCATCCACAAAAATCTATTTGAGAATCGCCGTTACGGTAAGATGCCTCCTTTG
>NZ_RZRR01001248.1:0-1209 GCF_003998555.1 Mesorhizobium sp. M7A.F.Ca.CA.002.09.1.1
GGCCAGACAATCAGGCCGTCGGGCGACGATGCTCTTGCCGTGCGGGTCTACACGATCCGGGCGCTGGATGCCGCAAGCGGCTGGCTCGATGTCGATTTCGTGCTGCACCCCGGCCAGGAGACGCCCGCCGCCAGCTTCGCGCAAAATGCACGGGCGGGAGATGTCATCGGCATGATCGGACCCGGTGGCGGCGACGCTCCGGTGGCGCAGACCTTGCTTCTGCTCGGCGACGACACAGCACTTCCCGCCATAGGCAGGATTCTGGAAGATCTGCCGCCGTCAACACGCGCTGAGGCGCTGATCGAGATCGATGGGCCGGACGACCGGATGGCGCTGGCGCAAGGGGATAATATCGACATCACCTGGCTTTACCGGCACGGCCGCGAGGCCGGCACCGCGGGCCTGTTGTCCGCCGCCTTGCGCGAGCGCAAGCACATGGCGCTTGCCGACGGCCTGTACGTCTGGGTCGGTTGCGAATTTGGCGATTTCCGGGAGATCCGCAAGATCGTGCGCAAACAGTGGGGCCTGCCGCGCGACCGCCACCTGGTTACGGCCTACTGGCGCCGGGACGCGCACAGCGTGGGCGAGGGCGGCGAGGACTAGCCGCTGCCTATTGCCTGACGCTTCTCGCCACCAGCCGCGCGACGCTCGGGCCGATCAGCAGCACGATCAGGAAGCGTGCTGATTGCAGCGCCATGACGAAAGAGATGTCGACGTTCTGCGCTGCTGCAGCGATGATGGCGATGCTGTCCATGCCGCCGGGGCTGGTCGCCAGATAGGCGGTCAGCGGATCGATGCCCAGGAGATGGCTGATCATGAAGGCAAGGCCGCCGCAAAAGGCGATCAAGGCCACGATCGAGGCGATGATCTGCGGCAAGGCGCGCGCCGCATGGCGCAGGATCGCCCTTGTGAAGTTCAGGCCGATCGACCAGCCGACCATGGCGTAGCTGACGGCCAGCAGCCATTGCGGCAATTGCATTTCCACGACCAAGCCGAGATGGACGACGGTGCCGAAGATGAAGGTGCCGAGGAAGAAGGGCGAGGGCAGTCGGCACAACTTTCCCGCCAGGCCGCCTACGACCGCGATGCCGATGGTGGCGGCGAAGGCTTGGGCATCGATCGGCGGAAACCAGACGATGGCGGGGATTTCGACCTCAGACGTGTCGACCCACATCTTGGCAACGAGTGCCCCCGTCATCGAGACGAAGA
>NZ_RZRR01001249.1:0-1207 GCF_003998555.1 Mesorhizobium sp. M7A.F.Ca.CA.002.09.1.1
CGACGATCCCGCAGCGCGGCATGCAGATCGCCCATATCGACATCAGCCTGATCCGCGAGGCTTTTCAGTTCCGCCTGTTCATGGAACGCGAAGCGGTGGCGCTGTTCACCGTCAGCGCTTCCGATGACGAACTTGCCCGCCTGCGGCGTGAACACGAGGAGATGCTGGCTCAAGCCCTTTCGCAGGCGCCGACGCCGGAAATGGAAGCCAGGGCGCAGAGCATCGACTGGGCGATGCACGACACTTTCATCGATGCGCTGGGCAACGAGATCATCGCCAAGGCCTATCTGGTCAACTCGGTGAAGATCCGGCTGATCCATCAGGAGCGCTTCCGCATCGACGGGCGCGTCGTGCCGGTCATGCGTGAGCACCTTGCGGTCATCGAAGCCATGGAAAGCCGCGACCCGCAGAAGGCGGTCGAGGCGATCAGCCTGCACATCGACAAGGCGCGCCGGCTGGCGCTGCAAATCTGAGGAAGCATGAGCCGCGTCGCGGTCGCGACGCATTCGACAACGACAGCAACCGGGAGGAAGAAATGTCGTCCAATCTGTTCAACCCAACCAGGAGGCAACTCCTCCAGGGAACCGCGGCACTTGCCGCCGCCGGCCTTGTGGGTGTTCGCCCAGGCTTTGCCGCGGCCGTCGACTGGAAGCGCTTTGCCGGCACGACGCTCGACGTCAATCTGGTGAAAAGCCCGCGCAGCGACACCCTGATAAAATATCTCGCCGAGTTCGAGGAGTTGACCGGGATCAAGGTCAATGCCGAGGCAACGCCTGAGCAGCAGCAGCGCCAGAAGACGGTGATCGAATTGAGCTCCGGCAAGCCGAGCTTCGACGTCGTGCATCTGAGCTACCATGTGCAGAAGCGGCAGTTCGAAAAAGGCGGCTGGCTTGCCGACATATCAGGCTATCTCGCCGACCCCACCCTTACCGATCCGGGTCTGGTCGAAAACGATTTCGCCGACGCCGGCATGCTGTTCGCCAAGGACGGTCAGGGCGTGCTGCGCTCGCTGCCCTTCTCGGTCGACTACTGGATCGTTTACTGGAACAAGGAGTTGTTCGAGGCCAAGGGCCTCAAATATCCCGAAACCTTCGAGCAGCTGGTGGCCGCGGCCGAGGCGCTGACCGACCCGTCGACCAATACTTATGGTTTCGTCGCCCGCGGCATCAAGAACGCCAACACGCCGGTGTGGACATCGCTCATGCTC
>NZ_RZRR01001250.1:0-1207 GCF_003998555.1 Mesorhizobium sp. M7A.F.Ca.CA.002.09.1.1
CAGATGGGAATGTTGGCAACCCTGATCTCGGGCCTCGCCTCGGGGGAAACCGTGGCCGCCGTTCACCGGGCGCGCACGGCGGCAATCGTCTATGTGATCGCCATGGCCGCTGCGCTTTGCGGTCTCGGCTTTCTGGTCGGGGCCGCCTATATCTGGACGGCGATGCGCTACGGCTCGCTTGCCGCCGCGCTCGGGTTTGGCGCCGGTTTCCTAGTGCTCGCCGGACTTATCCTGCTGATCTACCGGATATCCGCAGGTTCGCGCGCCCGGCGCCGGGCGCAGCGCCGCAATGCCGACATGAAGGCGATCGGCGTCACCGCCGCACTCGCCGTGCTGCCGAGCCTGCTCAAGGGAAAAGGCGGTCTCGGCGCCATTCTGGGGCCGGCCGTGGCGCTCGCGGCCTACGCCATCTACCGCGAGAATGTGAAATCCGACGATCCGGATGAGAGCGAGCGGACATAGAGCTGTTGGGAGATCACTTCGACAGCTCTTCCAGGGGCATCGATATTTCGGCAAACACGCCTTCCGGCCGGAATTCATGGGTCACTTCGCTGGAAATGACCTTGGCCAGGCTGCGGCGAATGAGGATAGAGCCGAAGCCTTGCCGATCCGGCGGAGCGACTTGCGGCCCGCCGCTTTCGCGCCAGGTCAGCACAAGACGCCGGGCATCCTTCCTGCCTTGCGTCCTCCAGCCGAGGTCGACCCTGCCTGACGGCACCGACAGCGAGCCATATTTCAGCGCGTTGCTGGCGAGTTCATGCAGGATCAGGCCAAGCCCGACGGCCTGGTCGGGCGACAGCAGCAGGTCGTCGCCGGAGATCGTCATGCGCGGCTGCTCGGCCGTTTCGAAAGGTCTGACCTCGATCTGGACGAGTTCACTGATGCCGATGCCACGCCACTCGCGGTCCGACAACAGATTGTGGGCGATGCCCAAGGCCTGAAGCCTGGCGCCGAAGGCCTCGAGGAACTGGCTTGGCTGGCGGGCATGGCGCACGGTCTGGGTTGCCAGCGCCTGGACGGTCGCCAGAGTGTTCTTGACGCGATGGTTGAGTTCACGCAGCAGCAGCCGTTGCCGTTCGTCGCCGAGCTTGCGCTCGGAGATGTCGTAATTGACGCCGAAGATCAATGTCGGCTTGCCGTCGCCGTCACGCTCGATCACACGGCCGCGCGTGGCGAGCCAGCGCGGCCGTGTGATCGAGCGTGACGG
>NZ_RZRR01000124.1:0-8919 GCF_003998555.1 Mesorhizobium sp. M7A.F.Ca.CA.002.09.1.1
CAAGTGGCACACCTTGCCGGTCGCCGTGGTCATCGATCCAGGTGTCGACGTCTGCGTCGCTCGCAACGCGTTGCGACCCGACCGGCCGTTCGGCGCCGGCGTGGTCCAGCGCATGACCACCGAAATTCGCAAGGGCCTCGGCGGGCTGCAACGCGAAGGTTTCCGCCAGGTCTGGAAGCTTACCAGCGAGGCCAGTATCGACACCGCCAGGGTCACGCGCCAGCCATTGTGGACCGACAAGCGCGACCACCACGGTCCGTTCGATATCATAGGCGACATCCACGGCTGCGCCGATGAACTTCAGGCCTTGCTCGCTCAACTCGGTTACAGCGTCGCCTGGTCCGAGGATCATGGCGAACGAATCGTCGCTGTGACACCGCCGGAAGGCCGCAAGATCGTCTTTGTCGGCGACCTCGTCGATCGCGGTCCCAACGTGCCCGACACCTTGCGCATCGCCATGAGCATGGTCGCGGCCGGAGCCGCCTACTGTGTCCAGGGCAATCACGAACGCAAGCTCAGCCGCTGGCTGGAGGGCCGCAAGGTGACGATTGCCCACGGCCTGCAACAAACCATCGATCAGCTGGACGCTCAGGATCGCGGCCTGCGAGAGGCTTTGCCGGCCTTCCTCGACAGCCTGCGCAGCCACGTCTGGCTGGATGACGGACGCCTCGCCGTCGCCCATGCCGGCCTCAAGGAAGAGATGATCGGACGTGGCTCCGGCGCTGTGCGCGAGTTCGCCCTCTATGGCGAAACCACTGGCGAAATCGACGAATTCGGCCTGCCCGTCCGTGCCGATTGGACTGCCGCCTATCGCGGCAAGACCGCCGTGGTCTACGGGCACACGCCGGTGCTGTCGGCCGAATGGGTCAACAACACGCTGTGTATCGACACCGGTTGCGTGTTCGGCGGCAAACTGACGGCCTTGCGCTGGCCGGAACGCGAACTGGTCGAGGTGCCGGCAATCCAGACTTGGTCCGAACCGGTGCGCCCACTAGGTGGATCCTCCGGTCTGGGCAGATCGGCACAGGCCGACGCCGACGGGGTGCTCGACTATGAGGATGTCTCTGGTCGACGTTGGATCGAGACCGAACTGAGGGGCCGGGTCGTTGTGGCCGAGGAGAACGCGTCGGCAGCACTTGAGGTGATGAGCCGTTTCGCATTGTCGCCGCAGTGGTTGATGTATCTGCCACCGACGATGTCGCCATCGGAGACCAGCAGCCAAAGCGGCTGGCTGGAGCGCCCCGAGGAGGCCTTCGCCCATTTCCGCGAGCGTGGCGTCACCCAAATCGTTTGCGAGGAGAAGCACATGGGTTCGCGGGCAGTCATCGCGCTGTGCCGAGACGCACAGGCGGCGCGCGACCGGTTCGGGGTCCCTGGCGACGAGACCGGCGCGATCTGGACCCGGACCGGACGCTCCTTTTTCAACGGCACTGGCATGACGGAGGGCCTGCTCGCCCGCCTCCGCGCCAGAGTCGAGGCTGTGGACCTATGGAAGGAATTGAACAGCGATTGGCTGCTGCTGGACGCCGAGATCATGCCCTGGTCGGCCAAGGCCAGCAGCCTGATTGAAAGCCAGTATGCACCAGTAGCGACGTCTGCGGCCGCAGGCCTCCAAGCCAGTCGCGAGGCGCTGGCCCGTGCGATGGCGCGTGGCATCGATGCGGCCTCGCTGGACGCTCGCCTTGAGGACCGGGCCGCGCGCGCGGCCAGATACGCTACCGCTTGGGCGCCTTACGTGTGGCCTGTCTCGGGCATCGAGGACCTGAAGGTCGCACCATTCCACCTGCTCGCCAGCGAGGGACGTGTCTGGTTCGATCATGACCACGTTTGGCACATGACACTTGCAGAGCGCCTGGCTGCCGGCGTGGTAACGCGAACACAATGGCGGGTGGTAGATCTGGCCGACGCCGGCGCTTGTGCCGAGGCTGTTGCCTGGTGGGAGACGCTGACCGGCTCGGGCGGCGAAGGCATGGTGGTGAAGCCGCGCGACTTCGTCAGCCGGAACAAGAAGGGGGTTATCCAGCCGGCGCTGAAGGTGCGCGGCCGGGAGTATCTGCGCATCATATATGGCCCTGAATACGACGCACCGGACAATCTCGTGCGCCTGCGGGAACGAGGCTTAGGTGGCAAGCGTAGTCTGGCGCTCCGGGAGTTCGCGCTCGGTCACGAGGCGCTGAAGCGGTTTGTCGCCAGGCAGCCCCTACGGCGTGTCCACGAGTGTGTTTTCGGCGTCCTGGCGCTGGAGAGCGAGCCAATAGATCCAAGGCTGTAGTCTAGACTACCCAATGAAATGCCTGAGCAACCCCGCCGAAGCGACCCCGATCAGCACGGTCGGCAGCATGGAAAACCGCGTGGCGGCTGCCAGAGTAACAGCCAGCGCCAGAAGATCCGCCGGGGACTTCGATACGAAGGCCGGTGCGATGACAGAGATCAGCACGCAGCCGGGCGCAGCTTCCATCACAGCCGTGGCACGGGCGCCCAGCGTGCGGTTGCGTAGGACGACATAGCCGCCGATCCGCGTCAGATAAGTGACGCCGGCCATCAGCACGATGGTGAGAAGGGTCACGGCATCAATCATGCATCACCTGCCATCAGCCAGGCCGCGACCAGACCCGACATGGCGCCGGCGGCGACATACCAGGCACCGGGAACGAAGAGATAGACCAGTGCTGCAACGACCAGGCTGACCAGCCAGGGCCGCGCCGCCGCCATACCCGTCCACATGCCGCGCATCAGCACCAGGAAGACAGCCGGGAACGCCATGTCAAAACCATAGGTCTCGACATGGCCAAGCATCGGACCGAGCAAGGCACCCAGCGTGGTGAAGGCCACCCAGGTGAGATACATCGCCAGCGCCGCGCCCATATAGTAGCGCGGGCTGAAGGCCGGCGTGATGCCGGCTGCAGCACGCAGTTTGGCATCGGCCAAGCCCAGCGCCCAGCTTTCATCGCACATAAGGAAAAGCGCCGGAAACACCTTGCGCCGTGGCAGGTCGCGCAGGAACGGCGCCAGTGCCGCCCCCATCAGCAGGTGACGGCTGTTGACCAGGAAGGTGATGGCGACGATGAGCACGATGTGCGGCGGCGACGTCCACAACTGGATCGCCGCGAACTCCGAACCGCCGGCGAAGTTCAGCCCTGTCATGGCAGACAGTTCGACCGTGCTCAAGCCTTTCTGCGTCGCCTGGGCGCCAAGCACCAGCGCATAGGGGATGGTGCCGAACAGCACCGGCGCGCAGGACGCCACGCCACGGCGGAATTCGGATTTCGAACCATCTGCCACCGTCTCGACTGCCTGTGAAATGCTCATGTGTCTTCATCGGCTGACCTCGCGGCCGCCGCTTCTCTGCGTTTGAAATCAACTGATGTCGGCAGCAAACATACCGAAATCGGTCCGCAATTTGGTTGCGGAGATTGTTGTATTTCGCCGAGTTCTGGCATTTTATGTTACAAATTTTCGAATAGATGGAATCTGTAGCCATGAAGCTGGATGAGATCGACAAGCGGATTCTGCGGGCGCTGCAGCGCGACGGCCGCATGGCCAACAACGATCTGGCCAATGAGGTCGGGCTGTCGCCATCGCCTTGCCTGCGTCGCGTGAAGCTGCTGGAGGAAGCCGGTGTCATCGACCGCTACGTCGCCGTGCTCAACCCGGCCAGCATCGGCAAGGGTCTGACCTTCTTCACCCGCATCTGGCTGAAGACGCAGGACGAGGACACGATCGAGCATTTCGCCACCGAAGTCGCCAAGCTGCCGCAGGTGATGGAGTGCTATCTGATGCTCGGCGATTGCGACGCCATGGTGCGCGTGGTGGCGGCCGGCATCGACGACTATCGCCGCTTCCAGTCGGAGCATCTGAGCCGCATCAAGGGCGTGCAGAACGTCAAGACCGACGTCCCCAGCCAAACGATCAAATACACGTCGGAACTGCCGGTCTGATCTGCTGAAAACGGCGTCGGGCCAGACTGGATAAAAAATGCAACCGGATTGTAGGATCAGCCTCGCTGCCGGCGTCCTTCGGATGCAAGCAGCGCTGAGCGCTGCCCTCTGGCATGGGAGATTTGAATGAGCTTTTCCTATCGTTGGGTCATCGTCGCGGCTGGCGCGCTGATGTCCTGTGTCGCCATCGGGACGATGTTTTCGCTGGCGATCTTTCTCGAGCCGATGGCGATCGACACCAACTGGTCGCGCGCCGGCATTTCGAGCGCCATGACGCTCAACTTCCTGGTGATGGGCCTTGGCGGCTTCGCCTGGGGCGCGATATCGGACCGTTTTGGCGCCCGCATCGTCGTGATGACCGGCGCGGTTCTGCTCGGGCTGGCGCTGGTGCTGGCCAGCCGGGCCGGTTCGCTGCTGAGCTTCCAGATTACCTATGGCGTGCTGGTCGGCCTCGCGGCAAGCGCCTTTTTCGCGCCGATGATCGCGCTGACCACAGGCTGGTTCGACACCAACCGTAGCCTCGCCGTCTCGCTGGTCTCGGCCGGCATGGGCGTGGCGCCGATGACGATTTCGCCCTTCGCCCGCTGGCTGATCTCCGCCTATGACTGGCGCACCGCCATGTTCGATATCGGCATTACCGCCTGGCTATTGCTGTTGCCGGCGGTGCTGCTGGTGCGCCAACCACCGAAGCCCGTCATGGCCGATACCGGCTCCGCGCCGGTTGCCGAAGGCGCCGGCCTGACGGTCGGCAAGGCGCTGCGCTCACCGCAGTTCATCGTGCTGGGGCTGACCTTCTTTGCCTGCTGTGCGGCGCATTCCGGCCCGATCTTCCATATGGTCAGCTATGCCATGCTGTGTGGCGTCGCCCCCATGGCAGCGGTCTCGATCTACAGTGTCGAAGGCCTGGCAGGCCTCGGCGGCCGGCTCTTCTACGGCGTGCTGGCCGACCGGCTGGGCGTCAAGCCGGTGCTGATCGCGGGCCTGGCGATCCAGGCGATCGTCATTGCCGCCTATCTCTCGATCAGCCGGCTTGAGCAGTTCTACATGCTGGCCGTTATCTTCGGTGCCACCTATGGCGGCGTCATGCCGCTCTATGCGGTGCTGGCGCGCGAATATTTCGGCCAGCGCATCCTCGGCACCGTGTTCGGCGCCGCCACCATGCTGTCCAGCCTCGGCATGGCGCTGGGCCCGCTTGCCGGCGGCATGGTGTTCGACGCCTACGCCAACTATTCCTGGCTGTTCATCGGCTCGGCTCTTATCGGGCTCGGCGCGGTCGGCATCGCCATCGCGTTTCCGCCGCTACCGCGCAGGGAGTTGCAGCCGGCTTAGTCCGCGTCGATTTCCACACCTTGCTGGCCAGGCGCGCAATCAGCCTGGCCCGTTCGGTTCACTGCGGATTCCCCCTTGCGCGAGGCAGCTTACGGCCAACGTTTGCAGGCAAGCGATCTCGACTGAGCTCGCGCATCCAGTCCACGCCAGAGAGGACACCCTGATGGTCGAACATCCGAGTGGAAGCGAAAGCAACAGAATTGCCGCAAGCGCTGTTACCGACGACGATCCGCGTCTTGCATTCATTTATCAGGAAGCAGTGAGAGGTCTCACGCAACAGCAAACCCTTGTGGAGAACATGAGCAGCCGCGCCGGCAGCCTTGTCTTCGCCACCGCCTTCGCAAACTCGTTGCTTGGCGGTGCGGCCCTTTCCAACGGGCTTGGGCCTTGGGACTGGATTGCGGTGGCCCTGCTGTTCGGCATTGGCGGGCTGATCGTCTTCATGCTTTGGCCCTACCACCAATACACATTCCGCTTCGATCCCGAAGAGTTGCTTGATCAATATGTCGACGGCGACAGGCCGACGACGATGTCGGCCATGCGCCGCGCGCTTGCGCTTCGCATCAAGGCGGACATGGCCGGCAACTGGCGAATTATCCAGCGGCTGCGGGTGGCGCTGCAGATTGCGCTGCTGTTTCTGCTGCTCGATATCCTGGCCTGGCTTTTGGCGATTGCAGGCGTTTGAGCCGGAGGGCACACGGGTCCGCCACGGCCCGGCGCTTGACGGACAGGCAACCCACGATGGATCGAAAAGCTTTCTTGAGCATTTAAGCTTTGGCTAATAGTAGCCCAGGAGAGAACCAATGAAAAAGACGCTGCTCATTTTGAGCCTGCTCATTCCGCTCTCGGCGTGCTCCCGTACAGAACAAGGCGCTGCCGTCGGCGGCTTGGGTGGCGCAGCGGTAGGCGCCGCGGTGGCCGGCGATCCTGTGCAAGGGGCGGTTGTTGGCGGTGCGGTTGGCGCGATAGCCGGGGCCGTCATCGGGCACGCCAGCGAAGCCGGCCAGTGCAGATATCGCGATCAGTATGGCCGGGTTTACGTTGCACGATGCCCGGAGGGTTACTGACCTGGAGGCGCGTGATCTCTTTCGATCACGCGCCTGCTCCGGAGGTGGGATAAGCGATGGGCTATCGGATCAAAGTACTGCTGGGTTGCTGGTTCGCCGTTGCCAGCGCTGCCGCGATGTATGCGGCATCCACCGCCGCGATCTCCGCCGCGCCTGTTGATGGCAAGACGATTGCCGATCACCTCTCATCGGTAAAGTCCATGTCCGGGGACTTCGTCCAGTCGGGTCCAAATGCGGAGAGGACCCGTGGCAGGTTTTTTCTACAACGCCCCGGCAAGATCCGATTCAACTATGCAGGCCAATCAGGGATCAGCGTGATTGCAGATGGCAAATCCCTGGTGGTTTATAACAGAAAGCTGAAGACATCGCGGCTTTATGCTCTCTCGAAGACGCCGCTTAAGCTGCTGCTCGACAATAAGGTCGACTTCTCCGGCAATCGCGTGAAAAGCATCAGGGACGATGGCGCCCAAGTTACCGTCAAGCTGGCCGACAGATCGACCTTCGGCAATTCGAGCATCTCCATGGTGTTCGACAGTAAATCTCTCGATCTGCGCAGATGGAGCCTCACCGACGAGAAGGGACTTACCACAACGGTGACTATATCAAATGTGAAGCAGGGCGTTCGCGCTCCCGAGGGTACCTTCGTGATCGATTACACGGCAAACCGTGAATTCAACACGACAACGAAATAGCCGAAGCCGCGGGCATATTCCCTGGGCCGGAACCAATGCGATCATCAGCGGTTTAGTCCATGAAGGGACCGGAACCGCAAAGGACGCGGCGCAATGATTGAAATTCACAGCATGGAAGCGGCCAAAGCCAGACTGCGTATAAGGAGAGCTGAGCACTCTTTGAAGTGCGCGAACGACTTGCTGGATGAGGAAGGTGGCGTCGCCCTCAATCTGGCATTGTGCAGCCGGATAAGGGCCGCGCAAAGGCACCTGATCGAGGCAAGGGCACGCCTGATGACGATCGATCCCGCCAGGACGAATTGACCCGCTGGCGGTCGCACGTCAACCCCTGAGCGATAGGTCTATCGTGGCGCAAGGCCCGGGCGGCTAAGGGGCGCTCGGTGTGGCGATGGTCCGGCCCTTACCCAAAAACCCGATCGCCCTGCTCGTCGACCAGTTGGATGCCCTTCTTGATCGAGATGTCGACGGCGTCATCGAGCCCGGCAAAGCGGTCGGCGCGGATGAATTTGTGTTCCTTCACCACGCCGTCGATCTCCTTGGAGACGACGCCGCAGGTCTGGTACTGGCCATCGGCCTTGTAGGGCGTGGCGCTGATCAGAAAGCCCTTGTGCTCGACCTGCTTGGCTGGCGCTGCACTCGTCGGCTCAGCCGTCTGGGTTCCGCCGCCGCCACCGCCGAAAAGACGCTTCAGAAAAGACATCGGACTTCCTCCAACAGCATTCATCCCGCACCATGTAGAGTGACGCGGGATGAATTTCACTATCGGTCCTTGGGCCAGCGGGCAAGGGCTGCGTCCGGTCGGCTGGACGAGCTTACTTGTGCGACAGCGCTTCCAGCGCCTCGGCGGCGGCTTCGAGGATGGCGATGGCCTCGGCCTGCTTGTCGGCCGGGGCGTCGACGAAGTCGCCCAGAGCCGCGCGCAGCCGGTGACGGACTGCGCGGAATTCGTCGCGCGCTTCCGAACGATCCCCGCGGCCGCCACGACGCCCGCCCTCTTCGCTCTCGTCGTTCCAGCCGAACCAGTCGCGCGCCTTGGCCATTTTGCGGCCGAAGCGCTCGAGATGGTCGAGCACGCCGTCGATCATCTCGCGGTTGTCGGCGAGATGCGCCTGGCCCGCCTCGGTGATCGAAAACACCTTCTTGTTACCGTCGGCGGCGGAGGCGGCATAGCCGGCCTCTTCCAGGAAGGTCAGCGTCGGGTAGACCACGCCCGGGCTCGGGCTGTAGATGCCGCTGGTGCGCTCTTCCAGGGCCTTGATGATGTCGTAGCCGTGACGCGGCGCTTCGGCCAGCAGCGACAGCGTGATCAGCTTGAGGTCGCCGTCGGCCAGCATGCGTCCGGCGCGGAACATGTCGCCCGGACCGCCGCGCCCGCCACCACGGCCGCCGTGGCCGAACGGGCCAAAGCCGCCGCCCCCTCTGCCACCGAATTTGCCGGCCATGTGCATGAACATGCGCTCGCCGAAATGACCGCGCCCGAAATGATTGTGTTTGTGCATTGATTGCTCCTTGAGTTGTATCGTACGATATATCTTAATTAGGCAAGTCAATCGATGGAGTCAAGATATATCTTACGATGTATCTGAATGCAGCACCAGCGGGCTCGATTTTCCAGTCTCGGCCGCTTCGTTGCGAACGGCGGCCACCGATAAATTCGGCTACCAGCGCCCCTTGCGCCGGTTCCAGGCATAGAGAAGATCGGCAAAGCGATCGTAGGCAAAGCGTGTCAGCGGCAAGGCAACCGGATTGCCGAACAGCGTCGCCAACCAGCCCTCGCCCGGCGTGACCTTCCATACCGCGATGGCGACATCGGCGCCGACCAGCAGTCGGCCCTCGGCATCGGTGGCGTGCAGCCGGCGGCGGATATCCTCAAGCGACGCGCCAAATCCGGCT
>NZ_RZRR01001251.1:0-1205 GCF_003998555.1 Mesorhizobium sp. M7A.F.Ca.CA.002.09.1.1
GCGCCGTGTCTCTGTCGGAGATCGTGGCCGGCGACGGCATGGCGCTGGTCCGCTCGGTCAAGGCCGACCCCGGCACCACACGCAACGCGGTGATCGATCTCGATTTGACGACCATGACGGGCGAAGCGCTGCCGGTGCGCTTCATGCACCGCGTTTCGGCCAGCCGCGAAGGATTGAATGGGCCGACACGCACGATCGTGCTCAACCGCACGCAAGGCGAGGATGCCTCTGCCGATTTGCGGGCTTCGGAAGTGCGCTTCACCCGCTTCTTCAACTCGACACCGATGGCAATCGCCGGCGTCGACCACAACGGACGCATCCTGCGCACCAATGCGCCGTTTTTGTCGTTGTTTTCGTCTGTCGTCGATCGCGACGCCGTCGACCGTCGCGTGCGGCTCGACACGGTAATCCACGAACGCGACCGGCCGGCCTTCGCGGCTGCCTTCGAGAAAGCGCAGCAGCGGCAGGCCGACATCGAGCCGATCGACACGCTTCTGCCCGGCAACGACGAACGGCACATCCGCTTCTACGTCAACGCCGTCGCTGACGGCACCGGCGGCGAGGGCGCCGAGGAGTCGGCCATCGTCTACGCCGTCGAGACAACGGAGCAGAAGGCGCTGGAAGGGCAGATGGCGCAAAGCCAGAAGATGCAGGCAGTCGGCCAGCTTGCCGGCGGCATCGCGCATGATTTCAACAATGTGCTGACCGCCATCATCATGGCGTCCGACCTTTTGTTGACCAATCACCGCCCGTCGGACCCGTCCTTCCCAGACATCATGAACATCAAGCAGAATGCCAACCGGGCGGCTTCGCTGGTGCGGCAGCTTCTGGCCTTCTCGCGCAAGCAGACATTGCGGCCGGAAGTGCTCAACCTGACCGACGTGCTCGCCGATCTCAGGATGCTGCTGGCCCGCCTTGTCGGCAACGACATCAAGCTGAAGGTCGACCATGGCCGCGACCTGTGGCCGGTCAAGGTCGATATCGGGCAGTTCGAACAGGTGGTGGTGAACCTTGCGGTCAACGCGCGCGATGCTATGCCGGCGGGCGGCGATCTGACCGTGCGCACCCGCAATGTGACCGCCGAGGAGTGCAAGGCCTTTTCCTACCGCGAACTCGCCCCGGCGGACTATGTCGTGGTCGAAGTCGAGGACACCGGCAGCGGCATCGCGCCCGACGTGCTGAAGAAGATTTTCGAACCCTTCTTC
>NZ_RZRR01001252.1:0-1200 GCF_003998555.1 Mesorhizobium sp. M7A.F.Ca.CA.002.09.1.1
GTCCACAGCGAAGTCAACCAGATCGAACGCTCCTATTCCGAGAATGAATCCCGCATCCGTTCGCTGGTCGACGGCCTCGGCAGCGAGCGCGAAGCCGTCGTCACCCATGCCGAGCGCGTCCGCGCCTCGATTACCGGCGCGCATGAGACGCTGAAGGACGAGATCGGCGCGGCTTCCGACATCATTCGCGACTCGATCCTCAATGCATCGACCAAATTGTCGATGACGATCACCAATTCCGGCGACACGCTGATCGACCGCATCAACGAAAGCTCGATGTCGATCTTCGATTCCGTCGAAGGCCGGCTCGATTCGATCACCGACCGTCTGTCGACCTCGGGCGAGGCCTTCGCCAGCCTTCTCGACACCCGCATTGCCAAGCTGACGGACACCACGGACGGACTGACGCGGTCGTTGACCGATCTGCTCGACGATCGCACCACCGGCATGGTGTCGCTGCTAGGCGGCGCCGCGCGCACCCTCAATTCCGAATTCGAGGCCAGCCTCAACGGCATCGAGCGCACGCTCGCCGAACGCGGCCAGGCGCTGATCAGCGAGTTCCAGACCCGCGCCGAGGCGCTCGACACCGGAACGCAGAAGCTCAATGCGGCACTCGAGGCCCGCGCCCGCCAGATCAATGAAACGCTGGTCGAGCGCGCCCGCGAAATCGCGCACACCTTCGCCGAGAGCAAGGACACGCTGTCGGCGATGATCGATCAGGGCAAGACCCAGATCGGCGCCGACATGGCCGACATCGTCACTTCGACCTCCTCTATGCTCGAAGCCCGCGCCAGCGACTTCGCCGGACGCATGGAAGCCGCCCGTCACGTCGTGTCGCGTTCGTTCGACAGTGACATCCAGCGGCTCGCCGACGCCCGCGTCGGCATCGAGGAAGCTGTCGAGAACCACAGCAGGAAACTGTCCGAAAGCCGCGAGCGCATGGCCGCGGCCATGGAGGCCGACCTGGCGAAGTTCGCCGAGGGCCGCGCCGGCATCGATGCGGCAGTAACCAACCAGGTGCAGAAGCTGGCCGAAGGCCGCAGCCTGATCTCGCGCGCTCTCGAAGAGGATCTGCGCAAGGTCAATGAATCGCGGGCGGCCATCGATGCATCGCTCGGCAGCCATCTCGAAAGGCTGGAAGAAGGTCGCAACAGGCTCTCTATTGCCTTGAATGAAGACTCCGGGAAGCTGGTGCAAGCT
>NZ_RZRR01001253.1:0-1199 GCF_003998555.1 Mesorhizobium sp. M7A.F.Ca.CA.002.09.1.1
GGATAGGGGATCTCACGTTCGACGATGACAGAGCGCGTTTCGGTCGCAATGTTGGTCATTGGTCGATTCTTTTGAGCAAATTTTCGAGATCGTCGAACCGGCTCTGCCAGAACGCGTTCATCTGGTTCGTCCAGTCGGTCAGTGGGGAAAGTGCTGCCAGTTGGGCGCTGTAATGGGTCTGCCGTCCTTGATGGCGATCGCGCACCAGCCCGGCCTGCTTGAGCACGCCGAGATGCTTCGACACCGCAGGTTGAGAGACCCCCGACTGAGCCGTCAGGGCGCCGACCGTCTGCTCGCCTTGCCGGCACAGGCGCTCGAAGATCGCGCGACGCGTCGGATCGGAGAGCGTTCTGAAGAGGACATCGTGAGCGTTCGTCATCCGGGATCGATAACCCTGTGGCTATTGATTTACGTATAACTGTCGAGATATGGATATGTCAAGCGGGGGTGTTGACGGTCCCGATCCGGCGGTTTCCAAAAAAATCTTTCCATTGCCCCAAGGATTAGCCATTAGCCTTCGTCCAACAGGCAAATGATGGCGATGATGCTGGATGAGAGCGAAGCCTCCGACGCCGAACTGATCGGGCGGGCGAAGGGCGGAGACAGGAGGGCCTTCAGCACATTGCTGGAAAGGCACTATGACTTCGTCTATCGCGCCGCCTATCGCTGGTGCGGCAGGAAGGCCGATGCCGAAGACATCGCCCAGGAAGTCTGCGTCAGGCTGGGCAAAGCGATCCGCGACTATCGCGGCGGCGGCGCCTTCACCACATGGCTCTATTCCGTGACGATGAACGCCGCGCGCGACGTGATGCGAAAGTCCGCCCGCGAGACCGTCAAGACCGAGGCCTATGGCGTCCATGCACTGATCTCGGGCGAGGCGTCGGTCGAACCGGAAGACCCTGCCGAAGCGCTGTGGGCGGCCGTCCGGCGATTGCCGGACAAGCAGCGCGACGCGGTGCTGCTGGTCTATGGCGAAGGGTTGAGCCATGCGGCCGCGGCCGAGGCGATGACAATCTCGGAGACGACGGTTTCCTGGCACATCCATGAAGCGAAGAAACGGCTGAAGACGCTGATGCGCGCGGCCGGGGAAGTGTGACCATGGTTGACGACAACGAACTCAACAGACTGCGCGATATAGCAGCGCCGGCGCCCGCCAAGGATGCCAAGGCACGTGCTTTCGAAGCCGCCCTGCGTGCATA
>NZ_RZRR01001254.1:0-1197 GCF_003998555.1 Mesorhizobium sp. M7A.F.Ca.CA.002.09.1.1
CCCTTGTAGGGCAGGTCGGACCGAAGGTCAGGGGCGGTGCCGCACTCCCATCCCGCAGCTGCGCAGCGGCCCGCAAAAAGGGGGAGCGTAGGCTCAGGCGGCCAACAACGACTTCAGCTTCACATCCGGTGATCCCAGCGCTTCCGGCGCCGGCTTGGCCCGCTTGGCGATCAGCATTTCGGCCAGCCTGATGTCGCGGGCGACCGCGTTGCCGGGGCCGATGCCGCTGGCCGCGACCAGCCTGCCGTCTTCAGCCAGATGGAAGAGGATGAAGGCGCCGTCGCCGAGATCGCGGCGCACGGTGTTTTTGCCCTCGTCGGAGAGCCCGGCGATCTGCAGCGACAGACCATATTGATCCGACCAGAACCACGGCACCGCCGCATGCGCCTCGCCGGCGCCGAGCATGTTCCTGGCCGCCAGCGCGCCCTGTTCCTGGGCGTTGCGCCAGGCTTCCAGCCGCACCCGGCGGCCGCCATAGACGGCGAGCGGAAACGAGCAGCAATCGCCGGCGGCAAAGATGTCGGGATCGCAGCTGCGCAGCTCGGCATCGACTGCAATTCCATTGTCGATCGTCAGCCCCGCTTCGGCCGCAAGCCCGGCCACCGGCACGGCGCCGATGCCGATGATCGCGAGGTCGGCGACGATTTCCCGGCCGCCGGCAAGTGTGGTGCGCACCTCGTTGCCATCGTCGGCGATGGACGCGATGCCGTCGCCGCACAGGATGTCGACGCCCTCGGCGACATGCGCCTCATGGATGATTTCCGCGATCTCCGCCGGCACGCCGCGAATCAGGATGCGAGGCTGCGCCTCGATGACGGTGACCGCGGCACCGAGCTTGCGGGCCGCGGCGGCGAGTTCGAGGCCGATAAAGCCGCCGCCGATGATGGCGATACGGTTGCCGAGGGTGAGATGCGCGCGAATGGCGAGCGCATCAGCGAAGGTTCTGAGATAGACGCAGCGCGGACCCAGGCCCGGCATCGGCAGCTTGCGCGGCGTCGAACCGGTTGCCAGCAGGAGCTTGTCGTAAGGCAGGACCGATCCGTCCGACAGGCGCACAGTATGCGCCGCGCGGTCGATCGCGACGGCCTGGACGGAATGGATATGCCGGATCGACTTCTCGGCCAGAATTGCGTCGCTGGCGATCGCCTTGATCCCGGGCGCATCGCTGGCCATCGCCTCCTTGGACAGAGGCGGGCG
>NZ_RZRR01001255.1:0-1194 GCF_003998555.1 Mesorhizobium sp. M7A.F.Ca.CA.002.09.1.1
CGGCGGCACCATCACCAATTCGGGCGCTGGCGACGGTGTCGTCGTTTCCGGCGGCAGCGCGACAGTCGGCGTAGCGGCCAACATCTCCAGCTCGGCAACCGCGCCAGGCGCGGCGGTCAAGGTCGACGGCACCACCGGCGGCTCGGTGACCTTCAGCGGTACGGTCACCTCGACCGGCACCGGCGATCTGTTCGATGTCGGATCGACGCTGACCCCGGCCGGCGGCGCCATCAGCTTCACTGGCCCGACCTTGTCGGCGACGGGTGGCGGCGGGGCGCTTGTCAGCAGCCTCGGCGGCACCGCGACGTTGAACGTGACCGCGCCGCTGTCGATCACCAATGCCACGGGCACCGGCCTGTCCGTCACCAATGTCGCCAGCACGGCATCGGCGAGCTTTGGCGAGGTCACCGTGACGACGCCTGGCGGCACCGGCATCTTCATTGCCGACAATGGCACGGTCACCTTCGGCACAACCCAGGTTACGCTGGGAGCGGCAAGCACCGCCGGCATCGAGTTCCTCGACATCAACGAACATATCAGCTTCGGCACGACCACGATCGACGAGGTTGGCGCCAACCAGACCGGCATCGACTTCAGCGGTTCCTCGAGCGGTTCCTCGACAAGGGCCGATTTCGGCCTGACCACGATCACCGGCACCGGCAGCCTGACCTCGCGCGGCATCGACCTGTCGTCGACGACCGGCAACAAGACCATCACCTTCCTGCGCGGCTCCAGCATTTCCAATGTCGGCGTCGGCGTCGAATTGTCGTCGAGCGGCGCCACCGCGACCTCGGCCAACGCCAACTTCACCTTCGGCGACGGCACGTCCGCCGATGGGCTGCAGTCCTCCATCAGCGCCGCCGCCGGCGGCTACACCGTCAACACGATCGGGCTCGATCCGACGCTCGGCAATTATGATTTCGACGACGTCAACTTCACCGGCGCCGCCCATCTGGCCAGCGCGGTCGGTGGGACCATCATGATTTCCCAGGGCGGTGGCATCGTCCACGCCAACACGGACGGGCTCAGCGCCGACGTGACCACCTACACGGTCGCCGAGGCCGATGCCATGACCGGCACGCTGAACTTCGCCTTTGTCGGCACCGTCGATCTCAGCGGCACCCCGTTCACGCTCGATTCCGGCCAGTCGATCATCGGCTTCGGCAACGGCGCCTCCATCCTCACCTCCGGTAC
>NZ_RZRR01001256.1:0-1193 GCF_003998555.1 Mesorhizobium sp. M7A.F.Ca.CA.002.09.1.1
CGCGTCATCTGCTCTATATGCTTTGGGCTACGACCCAGCACTACGCCGATTTCGGCCATCAGATCGAGACACTCAATGGCGGAAAACCTCTGTCCGACCGGCAATGGCGGGAAGCCAAGGAAAATATCAAGCGGGTGATCCTGACCGGGATCGGTGCGTTGCCCGCCTGACTGTAATGGTTCGTTGCAAGCAAAAGGTCAGGTCGGCGCGCTGCCGCGCCGACCTCAACCGACCGCGTCAGTCCGTCAATCGATTGACCTCAGCACATCTCGAACATGGTCGATCAATTCGTTGATCTGGCCCTTGGTGATGATCAGCGGCGGCGAGAGCGCGATGATGTCGCCGGTGGTGCGGATCAGCGCGCCGCGCTCGAACGCCTTGACGAAGGCCGAGAAGGCCCGTTTGGTCGGCTGGCCGGCGATCGGCGCCAGCTCGATCGCACCGATCAGGCCGATGTTCCTGATATCGATGACGTTCGGCTCGCCTTTCAGCGAATGCAGCGCGTCTTCCCAGTACGGCGCCAGCTCCTCGCCACGGGTCAGCAAGCCCTCTTCCTTGTAGGTGTCAAGCGTGCCGAGTGCGGCCGCGCAGGCGATGGGGTTGCCCGAATAGGTGTAGCCGTGGAAGAACTCGATCATGTGCTCGGGGCCGGTCATGAAGGCGTCGTGGATCTCCTTCTTCACAAACACCGCGCCCATCGGGATGACGCCGTTGGAGACGCCCTTGGCGGTGGTCATGATGTCGGGCGTGACACCGAAATAGTCGGCGGCGAACGGTGTGCCGAGACGGCCGAAACCGGTGATGACCTCATCGAAGATCAACAGGATGCCGTGCTTGGTGCAGATCTCGCGCAGCTTCTCCAGATAACCCTTCGGCGGCAGGATGACGCCGGTGGAGCCGGCGACCGGCTCGACGATGACGGCGGCGATGGTCGAAGCGTCGTGCAGGGCGACGATACGCTCCAGCTCGTTGGCGAGTTCCGCGCCATACTCCGGCACACCCTTGGTGAAGGCGTTCTTTTCCGGCAGATGCGTGTGCGGCATATGGTCGACGCCGCCGAGCAGCGTGCCGAACATCTTGCGGTTGGTGACGATGCCGCCGACCGAGATGCCGCCGAAATTGACGCCGTGATAGCCGCGCTCGCGGCCGATCAACCGGGTGCGCGAGCCCTCGCCCTTCACACGGTGATAGGC
>NZ_RZRR01001257.1:0-1190 GCF_003998555.1 Mesorhizobium sp. M7A.F.Ca.CA.002.09.1.1
CCCTTCATCGGCAGCCAGATATCGGCCTTCACCAACGTCATCTTCGAGCGCATCCAGAACGGGTTCTAACCTGTTTTGGGAAGGCGTGCCGCGGCATGCCGTTCGTAATTGTCCGAAGACAGACGCCGCCGATCCCCTTGGCGCCTCCGCACGCACGGCAGACAAGGCCTGGACCGCCTCTATCCCATTGTTGGACCATGAGCTTTTTTGCCCTTTGCGGCGCCATGCCCTACTTTCGGCAAACGGTCTGCGCAAACGGATTGTCTGACGGGCAGGCACGACATGGCAGGAATCCCAAATGATTGACGAAAAGCCGGACAGCGAGAGCGTCTCGGCGCTGGCGCCCTTCCGGCACGGCATTTTCCGCGCCGTGTGGGGCGCAAGTCTCGTCTCGAATTTCGGTGGCCTGATCCAGGGTGTCGGCGCCGCCTGGATGATGACCACGATCGCCACCTCGCCCTATCAGGTGGCCCTTGTCCAGGCTTCGACCACCTTGCCGATCATGCTGTTTGCGTTGGTCGCCGGCGCCATCGCCGACAGTTTCGACCGGCGCAAGGTGATGCTGGTCGCCCAGACCTTCATGCTGGTGGTGTCGGTGCTTCTGACCCTGTTCACCTATTCGGGCCTGATCACGCCATGGACGCTGCTTGCCTTCACCTTCCTGATCGACAGCGGCACCGCGCTCAACAGCCCATCATGGCAAGCCTCCGTCGGCGATATCGTTCCCCGCAACAAGGTGCCGGCGGCCGTCGCCCTCAATTCGATGGGCTTTAACCTGACGCGCAGCGTCGGTCCGGCGATCGGCGGCATCATCGTCGCCGCCGCCGGTGCGGCAGCCGCCTTCGCGGCGAACGCGGTGAGCTATATCGGCCTGATCGTCGTGCTGGCGCGCTGGAAGCCGAACGTGCCGGTATCGACCTTGCCGCGCGAGTCGCTGGGGGCCGCCATGGGCGCCGGCCTGCGCTATGTCGCCATGTCGCCCAATATCGGCAAGGTGCTGGTCAGGGGTGCTGCGTTCGGCTTCAGTGCAGGCGCTGTGCTTGCGTTGCTGCCTCTGGTGGCGCGCGACGTCGTCAAGGGCGATGCGCTTACCTATGGCATCATGCTCGGCGCCTTCGGCATCGGCGCGGTCGGCGGCGCCTTGATCAGCGTCAGGCTGCGGCAGTTGCTCTCCAGCGAGACGATGGTGC
>NZ_RZRR01001258.1:0-1188 GCF_003998555.1 Mesorhizobium sp. M7A.F.Ca.CA.002.09.1.1
CAGAAGAAAAGCAGAAGCAGACGGTTGAGATTCGAAAGGCTTTGCCTCACTAATACAGGCATGATGTTTTCCGACGCCTTCATGGCGATTGCCGATCCCAACCGGCGCCATCTTCTGGAAGAACTTCGCCGCGGCCCGAAAACCGTCACCGAACTGGCCGCCGGCTTGCCGGTCTCGCGCCCAGCCGTGTCGCAACATCTGAAAGTGCTGCTCGATGCCGGCCTGGTCCACGCCAAGCCGGAAGGAACAAGGCGCGTCTACACGGTGAGCGGCACTGGCTTCCTCAAACTCAACATCTGGCTCGATCAGTTCTGGGAAACCTGACCCGATCAACCGTTGTTGTAGGGGAAGAACTTGAAGTAGGGCTGCGCCTCCCCGATCACCCGAGCGAAGGCGGGGCGCTGCAGCAGGCGGTCGTGATAGCGCTTCACAGCCGGGTACCTGTCGCCCAACGGCTCGACCTTGTTGGCATAGAACAGCGCGGGGGAGGCTGCGCAATCGGCCATGGTGAAGCTGTCGCCCATCGCCCAGATCTTCGACTGCATGTCCTGTTCGATGATGGCGTAGGAATTGCGCAACCGGTCGCGAGCCTGCTCGACGCCGAACGGGTCGGTCTTGTCGCCGGGGCGCAACCGGTCGCCGACAATCTTCTGCATCGGCTCCTGCACATAGAAATCATAGAAACGGTCAGCTTGGCGGACGGCCAACGCCATGTCGATCTCGGCGGGAACGAGGTCGACCGGCCCCGGATAGTGCGCGGCCAGATATTCGACGAGGATGCTCGATTCCAGCACCGTACGGCCACGCGCATCGTCGCGCAGCGCCGGCATCTTGCCGGCCGGCGAGATCTTCAGGAAGGCCGCGCGCGATTCAGCATCGCCAAGGTCGACGATGACAGGCGTGAACGGCGTGGCGTTCTCGTACAGCGCGATCAACGGCTTCCAGCAGAAGGAGGCCAGCGGATGGAAATGAAGTGTCAGGGACATTTTTTGCTCGTCTGTTTCGTGGATTGTCGGTGGCCGCTACCCTGCGGCACGCCTGTTGCGGTTAGCCTTGTCCGTCAAACCAGCCTATGCTGCTTCAACCGGCTTGGACATGCGCGATGATCGCTGCGGACATCTCGGCCCAGTCGTCCGGATGCAGCTCGTGGCCGCCACCTTCGATGCGAATGAGTCTTGCGCCGGTGAC
>NZ_RZRR01001259.1:0-1181 GCF_003998555.1 Mesorhizobium sp. M7A.F.Ca.CA.002.09.1.1
GCCCGTCCATATTCGTGAGATCCTGGCCCGCATCACCGCGATCCGCCGCCGCGCCCAGGAAGACGTCGCCTACACCGAGATCGGCGCCATGCGCATCTTCATGGACGGCCGCGACCCCGAGATCGACGGTCAGCCCCTCCCCCTGCCGCGCCGCGAGCGCCGCATCCTCGAATATCTGGCGAGCAATCGCGGACGCCGGGTCACCAAGACCCAGGTCTTCAACGCCATCTACGGCATCTTCGACGAAGAGGTCGAGGAGAACGTGGTGGAAAGCCACATCAGCAAACTGCGCAAGAAGCTGCGCGAGAAGCTGGGCACCGACCCGATCGATTCCAAGCGTTTCCTCGGCTACCGGCTCGTCTTCTGATGCAGCGCCGCGCCAGCCTCGCGCAAGAAAACATGCGTAGCCTCGCAGCCAGCAGCATGGACACAGCGGAGACGTTTCGATGAGCCTCTATGGAATGATGCGGACCGGCGTTTCCGGCATGAACGCGCAGGCAAACCGCCTGTCGACGGTCGCCGACAACATCGCCAATTCAGATACCACGGGTTACAAGCGGTCCTCCGCCGAATTTTCGACGCTGGTCATGCCGTCGACCGGCGGCGCCTACAATTCCGGCGGCGTCACCACGACGATCCGTCAGGCGGTCAGCGATCCGGGCGTGCTTCAGTACACGACCTCGGTTTCCGACCTTGCCGTCAGCGGCGATGGCTTCTTTGTCGTTCAGGATCCGAGCGGTACCCCCTATCTGACCCGAGCCGGCGCTTTCGTTCCCGACGGTCAGGGCAGGCTTGTCAACTCGGCCGGCTTCCAGCTGATGGCCTACAGTTACGAGAACGGCGTACCGGCAGCGACGGTCAACGGCTTCGAGGGATTGGTCCCGGTTGTCATCTCCGACCAGGGCATGACCGCAACGCCGAGCACCGAGGGCAGCTTTGCCGGCAACCTGCCGGCGGGTGCGACCCCGGTCGCGACCGCCAACCTGCCCGCCGCCAACGCTGCGACCGCGCAATACACGTCGAAATCCTCCATGGTCGCCTACGACAATCTCGGCAACAAGAAGCTGCTCGACGTCTACTTCACCAACACCGGCGCCGGCACCTGGCAGGTGGCGGTCTTCGATCAGTCGAAGGCCACCGCTGGAACATCGTTCCCCTACACCGCCGGCGGCTTGCTGGGC
>NZ_RZRR01001260.1:0-1174 GCF_003998555.1 Mesorhizobium sp. M7A.F.Ca.CA.002.09.1.1
CACGGAAGCGGTCCGCTCCGGCGACATCTTTATCGGTGGATTGGTGGGCGACCGCTGGACCCGCCTCAGTTCCGATGATTTCGGCCGCTGATCGCCTTCAACCGGTGGTCGGCCCCAGCGGCTGGCAGCGCTCGGTTACAAAGGCCGCCTGCGGACTGGGTGCCTCCTGAGGCGTCCAACGCCCGGTCTTTTCATTCCAGCCGCCATGTTCTATGTCTGCCGGGCAGCGCGGGGGCGCGTCTTGTCAATCGTAAAAGCATCCGGTACGCCCCGCTCATGACAGTTACCGTTCGTTTCGCCCCTTCGCCGACCGGCCGCATCCATATCGGCAATGCGCGCACGGCTCTGTTCAACTGGCTGTTCGCCGTGAACAACAAGGGTCGCTTCATCCAGCGCTTCGACGACACCGACATTGCGCGCTCGAAGCAGGAGTTTTCCGACGCCATCCTCTACGACCTGCATTGGTTGGGCATTTTTCCCGACGCCACCGAGTACCAGTCGCGGCGCTTCGAAGTCTATGACGCGGCGGTCGAGAGGCTGAAGGCGGCAGGCGTTCTCTATGCCTGCTACGAAACGCCGGAGGAGCTGGATCTCAGGCGCAAGGTGCGCCGCACGCGCGGTCTGCCGCCGGTCTATGGCCGCGAGGCGTTGACCCTGACGCACGAACAGATCGCCGAATACCAGACCGATGGCCGCCGGCCGCACTGGCGTTTTCTCCTGCCCAATTTCTCAGGCGATCCACAACAGCCGGAACGCACTGAAATCCACTGGAACGACTTGGTGCGCGGTGAGGAAACCGTCGATCTGGCCTCGCTTTCCGATCCGGTCCTGGTGCGCGAGGACGGCACCTATCTCTATACGCTGCCTTCCGTGGTCGACGACATCGAGATGGGCGTCAGCCATGTCATCCGCGGCGACGACCATGTCACCAACACCGGCGTGCAGATCGCCCTGTTCCAGGCACTGGCTGCCACGCCGCCAGTGTTCGGCCACCACAATCTCCTGACCACCGCATCGGGCGAGGGCTTGTCGAAGCGCACCGGCGCGCTCTCCATCGAAAGCCTGCGCGAGGACGGGATCGAGCCGATGGCCGTCGCATCATTGGCGGTCCTGGTAGGCACTTCGGAGAATGTCGCGGCGATGCCGACGATGGGCGAACTCGCCGAACGCTTCG
>NZ_RZRR01000125.1:0-8898 GCF_003998555.1 Mesorhizobium sp. M7A.F.Ca.CA.002.09.1.1
GTGTGGAAAAAGAGGATGAGGAATCGTCGGTTGTGTGCTCTGCCGGATTTCACCTGTCGCAAAGCTCAGCCCGATGCCGGCAGCGTGCCGCGATCCCCGTGACGGTACTTTCCTGAGTGACGGGAATGTCAAGTAAGGCACAAGCGGGCCCTGCTCTCCCTGGGTTTCCGTCCTACAGGCCGTTTCCATCGATCATCGCCATCAGGCAATCGCCAGCTTGTGTGCCGCTGATGCCCAGATCACGCACGCTGTTCATGTGGTTTCGGTCATTCAGGCGGAGGTCGCTGACAGGGTGCCCCTGCGCGCGCAAGCGCTTTCCGAAGTCGGCGGCCTGCTGGTGAAAAGGTGACGTTTCCTGATCTCCGACGAGAATGGTCGCTGCCGTCTCCGGGTCATGCCACCGCGTCATTGGGGTGAAGGCAGCTGCCTCCTCATCGGTGATGCCGATTAACGGCTGGAGGAAGGAGGTCTGAAGGGGCTTGAGGTCGTAAAGGCCGCCTAGCAGCAGCGCCGCACGTATGCGCGACGGCATTGGCGCCTTTTCGAACAGGAATGTGGCCAGGTGCGCACCCGCCGAATGACCACTTACGCTTAGCCGGGCAGGGTCGCCGCCATGGGCGGCTATATTGTCCAGCACCCATTGTTTGGCACGCCGGATCTGGTCGACGATTGCCGCCATCCTGAATTCGGGCATCAGCGCATAATCGACGATGACCGCGATCGCCCCAGCTTTGGTGACTGTGTTCGCTACATAAGAATAGTCGCTTCTGGAGAACATGCGCCAGTAGCCACCATGGATGAAGATGTGCACGGGAAGATCCCTGCGCACACCGGGCGGAAAGAACAGGTCCAACCTTTCGGCCTCGCCCTCGCCATAGGCGATACCCGCCGATATCGGCAGGGTCGCCCGGGTTTCGGCGCTGCGAGTCACTATGTCGGCCACGATATCGTCAAAATCGGCCACATGGTCGCGCGTGCGGAAAGGGTCCTTTGACATGACTGCCGGTTCAGAAGGTGACGGCAATATATTTAGCCTCCATGAACTCGGCGATGCCGTGGTGCTGGCCGCCTTCGCGGCCAAGGCCGCTCTGCTTGACGCCTCCGAATGGTGCGGCCGGATCCGACATCAGTCCCCGGTTGAGGCCGATCATGCCGGCCTCGATCCCCGACGCCACCCGCATGCCGCGCCCAACATCGCGTGTGTATATATAAGCGGCCAGGCCATATTCCGTGTTGTTAGCATGGGCGATGGCCTGGGCCTCGGTGTCGAAGCGTGTGATAGGTGCCACCGGGCCGAAAATCTCCTCGTGCGCCATCTCCGCATCCGGCGGCACCTCGGACAGCACTGTTGGCGGATAGAAGAATCCTTCTTCCTCCGAAATCGCCCCGCCGCAAAGCACCTTGGCTCCCCGGCCCACCGCGTCCTTGACCAGGCGATCGATCTTGTCGACAGCCTTTCTGGTGATCATCGGCCCGCACTCGGTGTCGGCATTCGGGCCCGCCCCCACCTTAAGTGCCGCCATGCGCTTGCGGAGCCCGTCGGCAAAAGCATCATAGATTCCCGATTGCACATAGAGGCGATTGGCGGCGGTGCAGGCTTCGCCGGCGTTGCGCATCTTGGCGATCATCGCGCCATCGAGGGCGGCGTCGAGATCGGCATCGTCGAAGACGACAAACGGGGCATTGCCGCCGAGTTCCATAGAACACGAAATGACATGCTTTGAAGCCTCGCCGAGCAAGGTTCGGCCGACACCCGTCGACCCCGTGAAGGACAGCTTCCTGACCCGCGGATCGGCAAGCATGGCCGAAGTCAGCGGCCCGGGACTGGTCGTGGTCAGCACGTTGACGACGCCGGCAGGCACGCCGGCTTCGCTGTAGAGTGCCGCCAGCGCATAGGCCGTCAGTGGTGTTTCGCTGGCCGGCTTCAGGACGACAGTGCAGCCTGCCGCCAGCGCCGGCGCGATCTTGCGGGTCGCCATCGCGGCCGGAAAATTCCACGGTGTGATCAGCACGCAAATTCCGATCGGCTCATAATCGACCACGATCCGGTTGGTGCCGGATGGCGCGGTGCCGAATTCACCGGTGATCCGGACCGCCTCTTCGGCATTCCAGCGGAAGAACTCGGCGGCATAAGCCACTTCGCCGCGCGCGTCGCGCAGCGCCTTGCCGTTCTCCAGCGAGATCAGCATGGCGAGCGTTTCGGAGCGTTCGACCATCAGTTCGAAACAGCGCCGAAGGATTTCCGAGCGTTTGCGCGGCGCAGTTTCCCGCCATCTCCTAGCTGCTTTGGCCGCCGCCTCGACGGCGGCGGTGGCGTCCTCGACCGTCGCATCGGGAACCGCCGCGATCACCGCCCCGGAGGAGGGATCGACGACATCGATGAGCCGACCGTCGGAGGACGACCGCCAAGTGCCGTCGATGTAGAGTCCGTGCGAAAAACCGCGCACGTCATAGCCATCCTGGTCGAGTTGCTGAGTGTTCAAATTCATCGCTTTGTTCCGTTTCTCACATAACGCAGGCGGCGAGGTCGCCGTCATGGGCAGCCTGGACGAGGCGTCGCATCGTGCCGAGATCGAACGCACGCGGATTGTTCTTGATCAGGCGGTCGATGCCGAGCGCTTGCTCGGCGGTCCACTCAAGCTTATCGGCAGGGAGGCCCAGATCCGCCAATGTTGGCGTAATACCGATCGCCGCGAACAATCGCCTGATCTCCTCGATCGTGGCGGCTGCCATCGCGTCGGCGGTTCGCGCCTTGGCCTCCAAGCCAAGTGCCGCGCCGATCTCTGCCATCTCGTGAGCGGCGACGCGGCTGTTATAGGTCATCACGTAAGGCATCATTGTGGCCACGCCCAAACCATGGGCGGTGTGGGTGAGGGCGCCTGCCGGGTATTGCACGGCATGCGCCGCCGCCGTGCCGGCGGTGCCGAACGCGCAGCCCGCCGCCAGAGCGCCCATCATGACATCGGCACGCGCGTCGGCATCCGTGCCGTCGCTGCAGGCTTTCTCCAGACTCCGGCCAAGCAGCTTTATCGCGAGCAACGCGAAATGGTCTGTCAGCGCAGTCTTGCCGATGAAGACATGCTGTTGCGGCAGATTGGGATCTTCACCGCGCCGCATGGCGGTGAAGGCCTCAATCGCATGGGTCAAAGCGTCGGCGCCGGCGATCGCGGTCAGGCCAGGCGGACAGGTCATTGTCAGCTCGGGATCGCACAGAGCGACCGCGGCGATAAGGTGAGGGCTCGATATGCCGACCTTGAGCGTCCGGTCCGGGTCGGAAATCACCGCGACCGGCGTCACCTCGGAGCCGGTGCCGGCCGTGGTGGGTACGGCGATCAGCGGCAGTGTCTGACCCGGCACCTTGAACTCCCCGTAATAGTCCTGGAGCTTGCCGCCATGGCTGAGCAGCAGGGTGGCGCATTTGGCGAAATCGAGACAGCTGCCGCCGCCGATGCCGATCACCATATCCGGCCCGAACCCCTTCGCTTCCTCGACGCAGATGCCGACCGTATCGCGTGGCACGTCGGGCAGAACACGATCATGCACCAGGACCTCGATCGAGGCTGACTGAAGGGACTTGATAATGTCGGCGAATACCGTTGTGCCCGCGAAACGCTCGTCGGTGCAGACCAGCGCGCGTCGGCCGAACCGGGCGGCGACCGTCGGCAGCACATGGCGTTGCCCCTTCCCGAACAGGATTTCACGCGGCAACCGCAGGGCGGCGAAGAGGGTCATGATTGTTCCTTTGACGGCTGCTGACTGGAAACGGAGGCATTGAACTCGGTCTGGATCGGACGGTTTAAGAGTGTGTCTCTCGCACTTAAAAGATATCCGCTTTAAAATCGTATAGGATATAGGATTGCATCCGCGGAACCATCGTGTTAGCAGTCCTCACTGTCAAGAGGCAAAATATGCAGACCGCAAACTTACCCGACCCAAGCGACGCCAGCATTGGAGCTGGTCGCATCCAGCGCGCCAACAGTCTCGTCGAAGATGTCTATGAAGCCATCTTCGCGCAGTTGATGGCGCTGAAGATCCCCCCCGGCTCGCGCATCACAGTCGACAGCTTGGTCAAGGAATTCAACGTCTCGCACACGCCGATCCGGGAAGCCCTCGGACGGCTCGAAGGCGAAGGCCTGGTGCTCAAGACGCATCTGATCGGTTATCGTGCCGCGCCCCAGATCACCCGGCGCCGTTTCGACGAATTATACGAGATGCGTCTGCTGCTCGAGCCGCATGGCGCCGCAAAGGCCGCCGCAACGATGGACGACGCCAAGCTCGATCTGTTGCTCGAAGCTGCCGGCGTGATGTCACGCCGCGAAGGCAAGGATGATCGCGTGCGCTATTCGAATTTCGCCAGACAGGATGCGATCTTCCACGACAAGATCATGGAGTTTTCTCAAAACGAACTCATCCGTGAGACGTTGAGCCACCAGCACACGCACTTCCACATCTTCCGCCTGATGTTCCATGCACGCGTGACCGAGGAGGCGCTTGACGAACACGAGGCGATCCTTGCCGCGTTCGGCTCGGCCGATCCCGATGCCGCCGAAAAGGCGATGCGCATCCATATCGAGCACTCGCGCGATCGCCTGCTCCCGGCATTCGATTGAGGTCGGAACGGATGTCCATTGCCGCGAATATCGCCGGGGAGGGCGGGAGCACGTTGTCCAGCGAAGCGCCTGGTTCGCTTGAACCGGTGCTGCGCGCCCAGGAATTGTCCAAGCAATACGGCCCAGTGACGGTGCTGTCGGACGTCACCCTGGACGTCCTGCCGGGAGAGATCCATGCCATCATTGGCGAGAACGGTGCCGGCAAGTCGACGTTGATGCGGCTGCTGTCCGGCTATGTCGAGCCAAGCCACGGCACGTTGTCGATGAACGGACACGCGGTGAAATTTGCCAAGCCTGCCCAAGCACAGGATGCCGGTATCGCTTTGGTTCATCAGGAGATCCTGCTCGCCGAGGGGCTCACGGTCACCGACAATCTGTTTCTTGGGCGAGAGCTTTCGCGTGGCCATGTCGTGGATGACCGCACCATGCGCCGGCTGGCAACCGAGAAACTGGCGCAGATCGGCTGCGCGGTCTCGCCAAGGGCACTGGTGCGCGACGTTTCGCTGGCAGACCGGCAGATGGTGCAGATCGCTCGCGCCCTGCTTGACGACCACAAGGTGGTTATCTTCGACGAGCCGACCGCCGTTCTGACCGGTGGCGAGGTCGAGCGCCTGCTGGAGATCGTCCTGCAACTCAAGGCTCACGGCACCGCCGTGCTCTATATCAGCCACCGGTTGGATGAGGTGCAGCGGGTCGCAGACAAAGTGACCGTTCTGCGCGACGGCAAGATGGTCGGCACCTATCCCGGCAAGACGCTGAGCCAGATGGACATGGCGCGGCTGATGGTCGGGCGCGAACTGGCAGCGCTCTATCCTGAGAGAACCGCAGCGCCTTCGGATGTACCGATGCTGAGCGTGAGGAACGCCTCCGTTCCCGGCTATGTGGAGGACGTGTCGTTCACGGTCCACAAGGGCGAGATCCTGGGGTTCGCCGGTATGGTCGGCGCAGGCCGAACCGAACTCTTCGAGGGCATTATCGGCTTGCGCCCGGCAGTTGCCAAGATCGAACTTGAGGGCAAGTCGGTCCATTTCCAATCGCCGCGCGCGGCGATCGACGCCGGCGTCGGTTACCTGACCGAGGATCGCAAGGGCAAGGGACTGCTGCTGCAAGAGCACTTGGCGCCTAACCTGACGCTGTCGGCGCTCGATGTGTTCCATCCCGGCCTCTCGATGGGTCGGCGCCGCGAAGCGCAAGCCCTGGAACAGGCCGTGGAGACATATGACATCAGGCTGAAGAGCCTCGGCGCCAAAGCGGCCCAGCTTTCCGGGGGCAATCAGCAGAAGCTGCTGCTGGCGAAGGTGCTGCTGACCGATCCTTCGGTGGTCATTATCGACGAGCCCACGCGTGGCATCGACATCGCCAACAAGGCGCAGATCTATGCCTTCATCCAGGAGCTTGTGGCCAAGGGCAAGGCCTGCATCGTCATCTCTTCGGAGATGCAGGAATTGATCGGCATCTGCGACCGCATCCTGGTGATGCGCGAAGGCCGCATCACCGGCGAGGTCAGTGGCGCCGAAATGACCGAAAGCAATGTGGCGGTACTGGCGACCAGTGGCCCCAAGCCAGGGCCAAAAGCCAAGGGAGGCACAAAATGGCTGTCATGAGCGAATCCGCACCCAGGCGTCGCCCCCTCGATCTCAACATCAGTTGGACCGATATCGGGCCTTTTCTTGCGCTGGCAGCTCTGCTGGTGGCCGGTTACCTCATCAACCCCGATTTCCTGTCCGCCACCAACCTCGCCAACGTCATCACCCGCAGCGCCTTCATCGCCATTATCGCGGTCGGCGCGACATTTGTGATCTCGTCGGGGGGGCTCGATCTTTCCGTCGGCTCGATGGCCGCCTTCATCACCGGCATCACCATCATGTTCATGAACGCGGTGGCGCCGCATGCCGGCATCTGGGCTATTCCCGCCGGTATGGCGGTTGCGATCCTGGTCGGCCTCCTGTGCGGGCTTGCCAACGGGCTCATCGTCACGGTCGGCAGGATCGAACCGTTTATCGCCACGCTGGGCACGATGGGGATTTTCCGGGCGCTGATAACCTATCTGACCGATGGCGGCACGATACCGATCGACAGGTCGTTGCGCGAGGCCTACCGGCCTGTCTATTTCGGCACGGTCGGCGGGATCCCGGTTCCAATCCTCATATCCGTCGCAGTCGCCGCGGTCGCATCCTTCATCCTTTACAAGATGAAATATGGGCGCAAATGTGCGGCGGTCGGCGCCAATGAGGATGTCGCCCGTTATTCCGGCATCTCGGTGATCAGGACACGGACCGTGGCCTATATCGTCCAGGGTGTCTGTGTGGCGATTGCCGCGATCTGCTACGTGCCGCGCCTGGGCGCCGCAACGCCGACAACCGGACAGCTTTGGGAACTGCAGGTCATCACCGCCGTGGTGATTGGCGGCACCGCATTGCGCGGCGGCAAGGGCCATGTGTGGGGGACAGTCGCCGGCGCCGTCATCCTGGAACTCATCGCCAATCTCATGGTGCTCTCGGACTTCGTCTCCGAATACCTCGTTGCCGCTGTTCAAGGCGTCATCATCATCATCGCCATGCTCATCCAGCGGTTTTCGAATTCGAAATAGCGCCGCGTCCGGACCACGCGGATTAACGTTCTTGTAGGTCCAAGGGAGAAGACAATGTTCAGTAGAAAATGGATTGCGGCAGCGACACTTGGCGCGCTGCTGCTGGCCGGCCAGGCCATGGCGCAAGACAAGAAGGTCATCGCGGTGTCGATACCGGCCGCTGACCACGGTTGGACAGCGGGCATCGTCTACCACGCACAAGCGGCGGCCAAGGAAATCAACGCCGCGTTCCCGAACGTCGAAGTGGTCGTGAAGACGTCGCCGTCCGCGGCGGAGCAGGTCAGCGCGCTTGAGGACCTGTCGGCCAGCCGCAAGCTGGATGCTCTGGTGATCCTGCCTTACAGCTCGGAAGAGCTGACCCAGCCGGTCAACGCTATCAAGGACATGGGCACGTTCATCACCGTCGTCGATCGGGGTCTGACTGACGCCTCCGTCCAGGATCTCTACCTCGCCGGCGACAATATCGCGGTTGGCACCAACACCGCCAAGTTCATGATCGACAAGCTTGGCGGCAAGGGCGACGTCGTTGTGTTGCGCGGCATTCCGACCGTCATCGACGACGAGCGCATCAAGGGCTTCCAGGACACGATCAAAGGCACTGATCTGAAAGTCCTCGACATCCAGTACGCGCATTGGAACAGCGACGAAGCCTTCAAGCTGATGCAGGACTATCTGGCCAAGTACCCGCATATCGATGCGGTGTGGGCCAATGACGACGACATGCTGCTTGGCGTGCTCGAGGCGGTCAAGCAGTCGGGGCGGACCGACATCAAGCTTGCGCTCGGTGGCAACGGCATGAAGGACATCGTCAAGAAAGTGATCGACGGCGACGCCATGACGCCGGTCGAGACGCCATACCCGCCGTCGATGATCAAGACCGCGATCTACATGACAGTCGCCAACCTGATCGGCCAGGCACCCGTCCGTGGCACCGTCAAGCTCGACGCGCCGTTGATCACCCAGGCCAACGCCAAGGAATATTACTTTCCGGATTCGCCATTCTGACCCTATCCGATTTCACAGAAAGGCAGGCGCAGTCTGCGCCTTGCCTAGCTCAAAACACTGAGAGGAAGAACCATGCCAGGCAAAAAGATACTGATGCTGACCGGTGAGTTCACCGAAGAATACGAAATCTTTGTCTATCAGCAAGCGATGGAAGCCGTCGGTCACACCATCCACGTGGTATGCCCGGACAAGAACGCCGGAGATCTGATCAAGACCTCGCTGCACGACTTCGAGGGCGACCAGACCTACACCGAAAAGCTCGGCCATTATGCGCTGATCAACAAGACTTTCTCGGAAGCCGAGAGGCAGCTCGATCAGTATCATGCCGTCTACTGCGCGGGCGGCCGCGGCCCGGAATACATCCGCACCGACAAGCGCGTGCAGGCGATCGTGCGCCATTTCCACGAGGCCAAGAAGCCAATCTTCACCATCTGCCACGGCGTGCAGATCCTGATCGCTGTCGACGGCGTGGTGCGCGGCAAGAAGGTCGCGGCACTCGGCGCCTGCGAGCCGGAGGTGACACTGGCGGGTGGCACCTATATCGACCTGTCGCCGACCGAGGCCTATGTGGACGGGACAATGGTTTCGGCCAAAGGTTGGACGGCGCTTGCTGCGTTCATCCGCGAATGTCTGAAGGTGCTGGGAACGGAAATCCGCCACGCATAAACTTCTGGAACCGACGCATTCGCCAAG
>NZ_RZRR01001261.1:0-1163 GCF_003998555.1 Mesorhizobium sp. M7A.F.Ca.CA.002.09.1.1
TGCTCCGCGACAAGTCCGGCCTGCCGGTCACATCGAGCCACGAGCTGTCGGCCAAGCTCGGCGGCCCGCGCCGGGCGCTGACCACTTTGCTCAACGCCAGGCTGATCTCGATGATCGACCGGCTGGTGGCAGCAACCGAAGGCTTCCTCGAGGCGCGCAACATCGCAGCACCGCTGATGGTGGTGCGCGGCGATGGCGCGCTGGTTTCAGCCGCTTTTGCCCGCCAGCGACCGATCGAGACCATCCTGTCCGGCCCGGCCGCCAGCCTGGTCGGCGCCCGCCACATGACCGGGCTCGACAATGCTGTGGTGTCCGACATCGGCGGCACCACCACCGACGTCGCCGTGCTCGACGGCGGCCGTCCCAGGCTAGATCCGGAAGGCGCCACCGTCGGCGGCTTCCGCACCATGGTCGAGGCCGTCGCCATGCGCACCTTCGGCCTCGGCGGCGATTCCGAAGTGGCGCTGGAGGATGGCGCGCTCAACCCCAGGATCCTGCTCGGGCCGCGCCGCCTGGTGCCGCTGGCGCTGGCCGGCATGGCGCATGGCGTAGCGCTGATTTCAGAGCTGGAGCGTCAGCTGCGGGCACCCAATCCCGGCCGTATGGACGGCCGCTTCGCGGTGCGCACCGGCGTGCCGGACCGGCTCGCCGCCGGCCTGACCGGCGCCGAAGCCAGGCTCTACGAGCTGATTGGTGCCGTGCCGCTCGCCGTCGACAGGCTTTTGACCTCGAACGCGCAGAACGCGACGCTGAACCGGCTGGTGTCGCGCGGGCTGGTGCATGTCGCCGGCTTCACCCCGTCGGACGCCGCCCACGTGCTGGGCAAGCAGGCGAACTGGGATCCCATCGCCGCGCGCCTCGGCGCCGAACTGTTCGCCCGCAAGCGTGACGGCCGTGGCCAGAACATCGCCGCTTCGCCGGAAGCGATCTCGGAACGGGTGCTGGTGACGCTGACGCGCTGGTCGGCCGAATATATCCTCGAGACCGCCTTTGCCGAGGATGGGCTCGATGGCGCCGCGACAGTGGCGCACGCCCTGGTGCAGCGCGCGGTCGACGCGCATCCCGGCATCGCCCGCCTGAGCGTCGCGCTCGACCGCCCGGTCATCGGCCTCGGCGCCTCGGCGCCGCTGCACTATGCCGGCTTGGCCGAGCTGATCGGCAAT
>NZ_RZRR01001262.1:0-1161 GCF_003998555.1 Mesorhizobium sp. M7A.F.Ca.CA.002.09.1.1
TGCCGAACGGGCCGCCGGTCAGGTTCTGCGCGTTGAGCGCGACCAGTTGCACGACGACGGCGACGCCGAAGGTGGTGATCGCCAGATAGTCGGACCTGAGCCGCAGCGTCGCCATGCCAGTTAACGCCGCGGCAATGCCGCCGACGACCATGGCGCCCGCCCAGCCGACAACGATCGGCAGGCCAAGGCCACCCAGCCGCGCGGCGTCGTCGGGAGTGGTCAGCAATGCCGAGGTGTAGGCGCCGATGGCGACGAAGCCGGCAAGGCCGACATTGAACAGGCCGGTCAGGCCCCACTGCAAATTGAGCCCCAGCGTGACCAGCGAAAAGATCAGCGCGGTGGTCAGGAAGAAGGCGCCGTAGCCGATCAGATCCATCAGCGTTCCCTCACACCAAACAGGCCGATCGGCCGCACGAACAGCACCGCCATCAGGATGATGAAGGAGACGGCGGCGCGCCATTCGGCGCCGATCAGCTGCACGGCACCGGCCTCGGCGAGCCCGATGATCAGGCCGCCGAGCACGGCGCCGGGGATGCTGCCGATGCCGCCGAGAATGGCGGCGGCAAACATCGGCAATAGCATGTCGAAGCCCATGAACGGGCGGATCTGCACCAGGATGCCGATCATCACGCCGGCCACGCAGGCCAGCGCCCCGCCGATGACCCAGGTGACGCGCACCACGCTGGCGACGTCGATGCCGACGATGCGGGCCAGTGCCGAGTTCTGGCTCAGGGCCTGCATCGAGCGGCCGGTCTGCGTGCGCGTCATCAACAGATGCACGGCGAGCACCAGCACCGCGGTCAGCAGCAAAAGCGCGATCTGGTCTGATGTGATGCGGATGCCGAAGCCGACCGGCATGGCGATCTGGATCGCCCGGCTGAAATAGGTCGGCCGCGAGGTGAAGGTGAATTCGAGCAGGCTTCTCAGCGCCATCGAGGCACCGAAGCTCGCCATCACCACGATGATCGCCTGGCCTTGCGAGCGCAGCCGCGAAAACAGCACCTTGTCGAGCAGCAGCGCCAGCAAAGCGGTGAACGCCATGCCGACGACCAGCGCGACAATCAGCGGCCAGCCGAAGGACAGCGGTGCGATCGGTGCCACCTTGCCGACTGTCGCGCCGATGGCGCTGACGACGGCCAGCGTCGCATAGGTGCCCCAGGC
>NZ_RZRR01001263.1:0-1160 GCF_003998555.1 Mesorhizobium sp. M7A.F.Ca.CA.002.09.1.1
ATTGTCAGCCCGTGATGGCGGACATAGCCGTCGATCATGTCGAGATACTCGTCCTGCGAACATTTGTGGAAACCGAGCCACAGCCCGAAGCGGTCGGACAGCGACACCTTTTCCTCGACCGCTTCGGACGGGTTGATCGCGGTCGAGCGTTCATTGTCGATCATGTCGCGCGGCAAAAGATGGCGGCGGTTCGAGGTGGCGTAGAAGATGACATTGGCTGGACGGCCCTCGACGCCGCCTTCGAGCGCTGCCTTGAGCGATTTGTAGGAGGTGTCGTCATGGTCGAAGGAGAGGTCGTCGCAAAACAGGATGAAGCGGAAGGGCGCCGCCTTCAGCAGACCCATCAGCTTCGGCAGCGTGTCGATGTCCTCGCGGTGGATCTCGATCAGCTTCAACGGCAGGTCGGACCTGGCCTTGGCGTTGATCTCCGCATGCACGGCCTTGACCAGCGACGATTTGCCCATGCCGCGCGCGCCCCACAACAACACATTGTTGGCCGGGTAGCCGGCAGCGAAGCGTTCGGTGTTGTCGACAAGGATGTCGCGGACGCGGTCGACGCCACGGATCAGTCCGATGTCGACGCGGTTAACCCTGTGCACCGGTTCCAGATAGCCCGGATCGGCCTGCCAAACGAAGCAATCAGCCTCGCGGAGGTCGGTTTGGGGCACCGGCGGCGGGGCAAGGCGGCTCACCGCTTCGATCAGCCGGTCGAGTTTCTGGTTCAGGGCCTCAATGCTGCTGTCGGTCATGTCTGTCTTTTGTTTTCGCGTTTTTGATGTCTTGGGGCGTGAAGCTGCCCGATTTCGCCTGATACAAAACCGGTTGCAACCTTTTGTTCGAGCATAATTTTTTGCGGAAACCGGCTCGCGCTTTTTGCGATCCTGCTCTAACACGGCTCAACAGGCCGGAAAAGCAGCCGATTTGGCCGGCCGCGCAGTTGCATTGACAACTTTACCGACTATATTCCGGCCAAATTTCAAGGGGCCGCCAGATTGGCGGCTGTTTTCAAAATTCAGGAGTACCTCGATGTTCGTGACACCGGCATACGCCCAAGGCGTCGGCGCTTCTCCCGACATGTTCATCAGCATTTTGCCGTTTGTCCTGATTTTCGTGATCATGTATTTTCTGATCATCCGGCCGCAGCGCACGCAGCTGAAGAA
>NZ_RZRR01001264.1:0-1159 GCF_003998555.1 Mesorhizobium sp. M7A.F.Ca.CA.002.09.1.1
CTCTATCTCGCCGTGCCGCCGCTTTACTCGATCAGGCAAGGCGGCAAGGTCGCCTATGCCCGAGACGACGCCCACAAGGACGAGCTCCTGCGCACCGAATTCACCGGGCGCGGCAAGGTGGAACTGGGCCGCTTCAAGGGTCTGGGCGAGATGATGGCCGCCCAGCTCAAGGAAACCACCATGGATCCGAGGAAGCGAACGCTGCTCAGGATCGATGTAATCGACGCCGAGACGGCGACCAAGGACGCCGTCGATGCGTTGATGGGCACGAAGCCGGAGGCCCGCTTCCGGTTCATCCAGGAACGCGCCGAATTCGCCGAGACGGAAGTGCTGGATATCTAGCCGCCAGCCGGTCCATAACAAGGCTCCAGCTGCGGAGACGAGCATGTGACCAGGACGCGGCTGAAAGGCTATTTCGGGACGAGTTTAGCCGGGTTGACGCAGCCGACGCGCTCCGACTGGATCTTTGCCTTGCGCACCGTTTCAGCCGGCTTGATCGCGCTGCTGGCAGCCTATGCGCTGAAGCTCGACCATCCGCAATGGGCCATGATGACGGTGTTCATCGTCGCCCAGCCGGTTGCCGGCATGGTGCTGGCGAAGGGCTTCTACCGGCTGCTCGGCACGCTGGTCGGCGGCATCGCCGCGATCGGCATCACCACCGTTTTCGGCACCAACCCCTGGGTGCTGGTGACTGTGCTTGCCGTCTGGATCGGCATCTGCACCTTCGTCTCGTCGCTGCTGCGCAATCCGGAAGCCTATGGCGCCGCCCTGGCCGGCTACACCGCAATGATCATCGGCCTGCCCGCTTTCGGACAGCCGCATCTCGTCGTCGACCTCGCTGTCGCGCGCTGTGCCGAGATCGTGCTCGGCATCGTCTGCGCCGGCCTGACCAGCCGGCTGATCCTGCCAAAACTGGCCAGCGACGCCATCGTCTCGCGCCTGAAACGCTGCATCCTCGATCTTGCCACCTATGCCGGCGGTGCGTTCTCCGGCGGCGACCCGGCAACGCTGTCCGCGCTGCACCGAAAGCTGGTCACGGATACCCAGACGCTCGGCGAGATGCGCGCCTATGCCAGGCTCGAGGCGCCGAGCTTCGCGCCGCGCGCGCATCTCGCCGAGCGTCTGGGTATCCGTGACCAGCTTTCGGTGCAGCGCGGAC
>NZ_RZRR01001265.1:0-1157 GCF_003998555.1 Mesorhizobium sp. M7A.F.Ca.CA.002.09.1.1
CACCACCACGCATTTCAACTATGCCTCGAAGACCTACACCGACAGCACCGTGAAGGGCTATCCGAGCAGCCCCGAGGAGCAGGCCGATCTTGCCAATGGTCGTCTCGACGCCATCGAGGACGATATCGTCGTGCTGCAGCAGTTTCTGGACTCGCCTGACGGCGCCTGCTGCAAGATCCTCGGCCAACCTTCGCCGCAGCCGGTCGAGATTTTCGGGCCTGGTGCCGGCATTGCCGTACGCAAGGGCGAAACCGACCTGGTCAACAAGCTCAATTCGGCCATCGCCGCCATTCGCGCCAATGGAAAATACAAGGAAATCAACGACAAGTATTTCAAGTTCGACGTCTACGGCGCCGAGTCCTGATAAGCCAGGTCAAGACGGCGGGGAATTTCCCCGCCGTCTTTCTATTCGTCTTGGGAATGCCGTGAGGATAAGACCGGTCGATGCCAGCCCAGAGCATATGGACACTTCTCAGTTGGGGACCTGAAGGCTGGCTTGACGATATTGCCTATGGCGCACTGATCACCATTGCGTTGGCGCTTGCCACGCTGCCCATCGGATTGACGATCGGCTTTTTCATTGCACTCGCCAAGCAGTCCGAAGAACCGTCGCTGCGCCTTGCCGCCAACATCTACACCACCGTCTTTCGCGGCCTGCCAGAACTGGTGACGCTCTTCCTGTTCTTTTTTGGCATGCCGATCCTGCTGCAGCATCTCGTCAGGTATTTCCGGCCTGACGTCACCATCGACGTCAACAGCTTTGTCGCCGGCATGATCGTGCTTGCACTGATCTTCTCCTCCTATGCCAGTGAGGTTTTCCTTTCCGCCTTCCGCGCCATTCCCAAAGGCCAGTATGAGGGCGGCTATGCCATCGGTCTTTCGAACTGGCTGACCATGCGCAAGGTGATCGTGCCGCAACTGCTGCGCATCGCGTTTCCTGGACTGGAGAACTGCTGGCTCAGCCTGCTCAAGGACACGTCGCTGGTGTCGGTCGTCGGCCTGGCCGAGACGCTGCGCAATGCCAGCATTGCGGCCCGCGTCACCAAGCACGCTTTCCTGTTCTTCGGCGTCGCCTCGCTGGTCTTTCTTGGCCTGGCCGTCCTGTCGTCCTTCGCCACCAATGCGATCCTGCGCTCGCTTGGCCGGCGGGAGGCGCA
>NZ_RZRR01001266.1:0-1157 GCF_003998555.1 Mesorhizobium sp. M7A.F.Ca.CA.002.09.1.1
GCTCTTGTGTCCGGAATTTATTAGTATACAAACGATATTTGCGTCAAGATGCTCCCTTAAAACAGCTTTCCAAACTGACGCATATCCGTAGTCCGCGCATTTCGGGTTTCGACGATGGAAGAGAATATTTCGGCGCAAGCGCGCGATCCCCAGGGAAATGTCGTTGCCGGTATCGATGTCGGCGGCACCTTCACCGACCTGCTCCTGATCGACGGAAGCGATGGCGGCAGGGTGTATCTGGCCAAGACGCCGACCACGGTCGACAACCAGGCCTTCGGTGTCGTTTCGGCACTCGGCGCCACCGGATTTCCGATCGACGGCATCGACCTCATCGTGCATGGCACGACCACCACCACCAATGCGGTGCTCGAACGCCGGCTGGCGAAAACCGGCATGATCACCACGCGCGGTTTTCGCGACGTGATCGAGCTTGGCCGGCGCACGCGGCCGCAGGCCTATGGCATGACCGGCAGCTTCGTGCCGATCATCCCGCGCAATCTCAGGCTCGAAGTGTCGGAGCGCGTCGAGGCGTCGGGTGAGATACGCACACCGCTCGACGAGGCCGAAATGCGCGAGGCGGTGCAGACGCTGATCGCGGCCGGTTGCGAATCCCTCGTCATCCATTTCCTGCATTCCTACGCCAATCCGGCGCACGAGCGGCGCGCCACCGAAATTGCCGCCGAGCTCTGGCCGAACGGCTACATCACGGCAGGCCATGCGCTGCTGTCGGAGGCGCGCGAGTTCGAGCGCGGCGTCACCGCTTCGGTCAACGCCTCGGTGCAGCCGATCCTCGAGCGTTATGTCGAGCGGCTGCGCAAGGAACTGGCTGCAAAAGGCTATGCCCGCGACTTCCTGATCATGAACGGCAATGGCGGCATGATCTCGGCCCGCTTCGTCACACGTGAATCGGCCAAGACTGTCATGTCCGGTCCGGCCTCGGGCGTCATCGCCGCCGCCTACACCGGAAAACGTGCCGGCTTCGAAAACCTCGTCACCTACGACATGGGCGGCACTTCGACCGACGTGGCGCTGATCCGCAATGCCGAGCCGGCTGTCTCGAACGAGATCGAGATCGAATATGCCATGCCGATCCATGTGCCGATGGTGGCGGTGCACACGGTCGGCGCCGGCGGCGGCTCGATCGCCCGGGTCGACGC
>NZ_RZRR01001267.1:0-1147 GCF_003998555.1 Mesorhizobium sp. M7A.F.Ca.CA.002.09.1.1
GCCGATGTCATGGACGGCACATGGCGGCCGCCGGTGACCGACGGATCGGGCCAGGATCGGCGCGTCTTGAAGGCAGCTTTCGATCTTTTGAAAAGTGTCGGCTACCACGTGCAGAATGGAACGATGCTTGATCCCGAAGGCAAACCCTTCGGCTTCGAGATCCTGACCGCTTCGCAGGACGAGGAGCGCCTTGCCGGCATCTATCAGCGCACGCTGGAGAAGATCGGCATCAATCTCACCATTCGCAGCCTCGACGGCGATCAGATACAGTCGCGCAAGCAGCGCTTCGATTTCGAGGTCTTGGTCGGATCGAGCGGCTTCAACAATTCGTTGTCACCCGGCATCGAGCAGAGCGGGCGCTGGAGTTCGACTGCCGCCCGGACGGAAGGCTCGTTCAATCTCGCCGGCGTCGCCGACCCGGCTGTGGACGCGGCAATCGAGGCGATGCTGCGCGCCCGTTCCAAGGAGGATTATGTTGCCGCCGTTCGCGTTCTCGACCGGCTGCTGATCTCCGGCAACTACATGGTGCCGATGCAGTACAACACGCAGCAATGGATCGCCTACTGGAACTACCTGGAACATCCGCAAAAGACGCCCATATTCGGATATCAACTGCCAACATGGTGGCGCAAACCCAACTGAGGGATCAGGAGATCGAGATGAGCGAATTGAACGCCATCACCGTCGATGTGGTGTCCGATGTCGTCTGCCCCTGGTGCTTCATCGGCCAGAAGCGGCTCGACAGGGCAATCGCCGCCGTCGGCGATGTCGACGTGCATGTCCGCTGGCGGCCGTTCCAGCTCGATCCGACCATTCCGCCTGAAGGCAAGGACCGGCGCGAATACATGCTGGCAAAATTCGGCAGCGACGAGCGTATCCGCGAGATTCACGACCGCATCGAGCCGCTGGGCGAAGCGGAAGACATTTCCTTTGCCTTCGACGCCATCAAAGTGGCGCCGAATACGCTGGATGCGCACCGGCTGATCCGCTGGGCAGGGGCCGCCGGCGAAGCCATTCAGAACAGGCTTGTACGGCGGCTGTTCCAGCTGAATTTCGAGGAAGGCGCTGACATCGGCGACCATGCCGTGCTGGTCGAAGCCGCGCGCGAGGCTGGCATGGATGCGTCCGTGGTCGCCTCGCTTTTGCC
>NZ_RZRR01001268.1:0-1147 GCF_003998555.1 Mesorhizobium sp. M7A.F.Ca.CA.002.09.1.1
GTTCATCATCCTGTCGGTGTCGATGTTCCCGCAGGTGGCGCTGCTGGCCGGGCTGTTCGAACTGGTCCGCATCTTCGGCCTCTACAATTCCCTGTTCGCGCTGATCTTCTCCTACATGATCTTCACCTTGCCGTTCACCGTCTGGGTGCTCACCACCTTCGTCCGCGACCTGCCGGTCGAGGTCGAGGAGGCGGCGATCCTAGACGGCGCGACGCCGTGGATCATCGTCACCCGGGTCTTCCTGCCGCTGATGTGGCCGGCGCTGGCGACCACCGGCCTGCTGGCCTTCATCGGTGCGTGGAACGAGTTCCTGTTTGCCCTGACCTTCACCTCCAACAACGCACAGCGGACCGTGCCGGTGGCGATCGCGCTGCTCTCCGGCAACTCGCAGTTCGAGATCCCCTGGGGCAACATCATGGCCGCCTCGGTGATCGTCACGGTGCCGCTGGTGGTGCTGGTGCTGATCTTCCAGCGCAAGATCGTCTCCGGCCTCACCGCCGGCGGGGTGAAGGGGTGAGGAGCGGTCAGCGTAGTGCGGACCGTTGTCAGATGTCCGGCGCGTTGCCGATCTTCTGCTTGAGATCAAGCGCCCAGGTGCGGCCTTCATCGCCGCCCCACAGCAGCCGGGCGATGTAGCCGGCCGAAGGGTTCTGCTCATTGCCGTAGTTCCTGCCGCGCTTGTCGACCTCGTGGCGGGCGAAATAGCTGACCATGCGGCGAATGGTGGAGGGCGCGAGCTTTTCCCGGTTCTTCAGTTCGGTGGCGCGGGCGACGCCGATCTCGGTGCCGCCGCGGCCGAATTCTCCGCGCAGTCTGAGGCCCTTGGCGGCATTGTCGGTCACTACTTGCGGGCAGCGCAGATCGATCTCGTCGTCGTGCATCTCGTCCCCCGGATCACGCTGCCCGGACAGGTATTACGACATATCACCATGCGCAATAAATGTCGGAGCCGATCACCGCCAAACGTCCTTGGGTCGCAGAGCAACCGCGCCGGGACGCCGGCGCTGCGACTTGAAGGAGCCGATCATGATCACCTTTCCCAACGAATCCGCGAAATACCGCACCGCGCGCGAAAAATTGCTGAAGAAGGAAATCGAGCTGCGCCGCGCCATGGAAGAGGTCGCCGAGGCCCGGCGCGGTTGCTCTG
>NZ_RZRR01001269.1:0-1144 GCF_003998555.1 Mesorhizobium sp. M7A.F.Ca.CA.002.09.1.1
CTCATAGGCGGGGCCGATGCCGCGACGGGTCGTGCCAATCTTCGTCCCGGAATTGGATGCGGCGTCCTCACGAAATCCGTCCAGCTCTCGATGCAGGGACAGGATAAGCGCTGTGTTTTCGGCTATTTTCAGGCGATCCGGCGCTACTTCGACACCTTGCGCCTTGAGTTTTGCCACCTCGGCGACGAAAGCGTGCGGGTCGAACACGACGCCATTGCCGATGATGGACAGCTTGCCGTGGCGCACGACGCCCGACGGAAGCAACGACAGCTTGTAGACCTTGCCGTCGACGACCAGCGTATGGCCGGCATTGTGGCCGCCCTGGAAACGCACCACGACATCGGCGCGCTCCGACAGCCAGTCGACGATCTTGCCCTTGCCTTCGTCACCCCACTGCGAGCCGACGACCACCACATTGGCCATGTTTCTTTTCCCTTGAGACGCCGCCAAGCGGCTTGAATATGGTTCGAAACGACAGGCCTCTATAACGTCAAGACCTCGCGAGCGCGACCTTTCTTTGCCGTCGAAAATGCCCTGAGGCACAACAATTTTCGGCTTTGACATCATTTACTTGGGCGAGCGAGGGCAATAGGCCGGCAAACACCGCAGCTCCGGCGACTGGAATCCCGCGATGCATCGAAGCGCCTACATATTCCTGCTGCTCACCACCTTGCTTTGGGGTGGAAATTCGGTGGCCGGCAAGCTGGCGGTCGATCACGTCTCGCCGATGACGCTGGTCTTCCTGCGCTGGGTGCTGGCCGTGGCGATCATGCTGCCCATCGGCTGGAAGACCATCCAGAAGGACTGGCCGGTAGTCCGCAAGCACTGGTTCGTGCTGGTCGCCCTCGGCGCCAGCGGCTTCACCCTGTTCAACACCATCTTCTACACGGCGCTCAACTACACGACAGCGATCAATGTCTCGATCGAACAGGCGGCGATGCCGATCCTGATCATGACTGCCAATTTCGTCTTCTTCCGCCTGCGCGTGAACTGGGCGCAGATTGTCGGCGTCGTGCTGACCGTCGCCGGCGTGATCCTCACCGCCTGCCATGGCGACCCGCGCCGGCTGTTGACGCTGGAACTCAATTTCGGTGACGCCATCATGCTGGTCGCAGTCTTTCTCTACAGCGGCTATTCGGTGGCT
>NZ_RZRR01001270.1:0-1143 GCF_003998555.1 Mesorhizobium sp. M7A.F.Ca.CA.002.09.1.1
AGGTTGCCGAGGATGTCGCGCAGCCGCTCCGTCGCCGGGCTGGTCGAATCGGCGCCGATGCCGTTGGCGAACTGGTCGCGGGTGTCGAACAGCACCGTGCCGCCCTGCTGCATATAGGCGTCGATGCGGGCGATGGCGGCCTGGCTCGGCATCGGGGCGGCCGGATCGATCGGCCAGTAGATCAAAGGATAGAACGACAGCTCGTCCTTCGAAATGTCGACACCGGCTGGTGCGCCCGGTTCAAGGGCCGTCTTTTCGACCAGGAAGCGGGTCAGGCCCTCGAGCCCGGCACGGCTGATCGAATCGTCGCCCGGCACACCGGTCAGCACATAGGCGATGCGGGTCTTCGAAATCGCCTCGATGGCAATTTCGTCACCCGGCTTGGCGTCGTCGGCGCGGGCAAGGTCGGCATGACCGAACAAGCTACCCAGCGCAATCAGGACCGCGGCGGTGGTTGCCATGGCACCGGCGCGGCGCGGTCGGCGTGAGAACAGGCCGCCCATCCAGAATACCGCCAGCGTATCGAGCAGCATCAGCACCAGGGCGGCCGCGACCAGCGCGCCCTTCAAATTGCGCGATTCGTCAAAGGCATACTGGATCGAGGTGACGGGAACAGTGATTTGCGGGCGCGCCAGCGGGGCCAGCGTGCTGTCGGCTTCAAGCAGATTATGGGCAAACACACCCGTCTCGGAACCATAGAGGCCGGGCGGGTTTTCAAAAGTCACCGGCAGCGCGCCGGCGCCCGGTACAAGCGGCCGTGCATCCGGTGTCGGCGGCACCAGCGAGCCGTCGGCTGCAATCATGCGATAGGGCGCCAGCGACGCCGCGGCGGCTTCGGCATTGGCGATGGCCGCGCCCTGGTTGCGCGACAGCTGCACGATGCGGCGCAGCATCTCGACGAAGCTGCCGGAGATCGGCAGGTTCGACCAGGTTGCTTCAGGGGTGACGTGGAACAGCACCAGCGTGCCCTTGCCTTTCTTCAATCCGGTGACCAGCGGCGTGCCGTCGGCAAGGGCCGCCCAGGTGCGCTCGACGATATCGGGTGTCGGCTCGGCCAGCACCTGTCTGCTGACAGTGACCTCGGCCGGCGGCGCCAGATCGGCGAACGGGCCGGCCTTGGGGAAGTCGGGGACAGGCTGCGGC
>NZ_RZRR01000126.1:0-8867 GCF_003998555.1 Mesorhizobium sp. M7A.F.Ca.CA.002.09.1.1
GCCTGTGACGAGGTGTGGCTGGCCGCCGCACGATCGACACCTTGCAGCACCAGTTCGAGATTGAACTGCAGCTTCAACTCGCAGATGACGACAACCGGCGGCTCCCCCTCGCGCAACGCAACAACATCGCAGCCGTCGATCTCGCCTTTGACGACAAAGTCGAGGCTTTCGAGGAACCGCTTCACCGGCGCATAGAGTGAGGTCTCGTTCATGGCGCAAGGTTTAGCCGATTCGAGGCGAAAAGCCTTCCGGTGGTTCGGCGTCCTGCGGCTCGAAAGGGGACCGGTGTGGATACCGCAACGCCGGGCCAGCCGTCAGGCTTCGGCGTTCGGCACCGCCCGGTTCGGCAGCTTCCTGCGGCGCAGGAGCGGATAGCCGATCTGGCCGAAATAGGTGGAAGGGATCGGATCGTCGACGCCGTACTTGTCCGGCACCTTGTCACCGGTGGGATTGTAGGTGCCGAACAGCACGTCGAGGAAAGGCAACTGCCCGGCGAAGTTCTTGTCATAGGCTTCGCGCTGGTTGGCATGGTGCCAGCGATGGAACTGCGGGCTGGCGATCAGCCACTTCAAGGGGCCGAACGGAATCCGCACGTTTGAATGCACAAGCAGCGTATGTCCAAGGTAGAGAGTCGAAAAGACGGCGATCGACGCTTCCGAGAAGCCGAGGAAAAAGATCGGCGTCAGCGATATTGCCTTTGTGACGATGGCGTCGACGGGATGATTGTGGAAGGCCCCGAGCCAGTCGAGTTCCTCAATGCCGTGGTGAACGGCATGGAACTTCCAAAGCGCCGGGATTTTGTGAAAGGCCCGATGTGTCCAGTAGACGCCGACATCGGTGATCACGATGATTTCGGCAACCTGCAGCCAGACGGGCTGGCCGCTGACGGCATGCGTTATCGCTTGCGGGACCAGGAGTGCAGCGGCACCGAGCGCGCCTGCCGCCATCATGACGATGGCCAGCTTTATGATGAAGCCGTTGAACAGCAGATAAATCAGATCGACAGCGAAGCCCTTGCGAAAGATCTTCTGCGGCCGCTCGGCAAACAGATGTTCGAACGGAATGAAGATCAGGGCGCAGATCAGAAGTGCCTTGATGCCAAAGATATCCATCGATTCGCCTCAGCGCGCAGTCCGCGCCTCTGAGAGGAACCACATCTCCCTTTCCAAAGGCTAAAGGCTCTACCTTTTGCGCAAGTGGCGGCGGCAAACGCGGATTGTGAATGGAACGCGGGTGGACGAGGAGACGCGAATGCGGGCTCGTCCTGCGGCGTGTGGCCCATCCCCCAACTAGAACCTGACCGCGAGATTGGCTTTCACGCTCTGGTCTGCGGCGCGACTGCCGAATTGTCCCCCATAGGTGAGGCCGAGCGTGGCATTGTGTGCGATGGCGATGTCGAACCCGACATCGAGTATCAGCCCGTCCTTGGCGATCGGCACGCCCGCGACGGTGAATGATGCGCCGCCGGCGAATGCGAAGCGCGACAGCGGTACGGTCTCGCCGAAGGCATGGCGCCAGCCGAGCGTGCCGCGAACCGTCGCCGCCATCTCGCCGACGGTGAACTCGCCTGAGGCATGTAGGCCGAGCGTGGTGAAGATCGCATCGGTGATTGCCGAAGCGCTTGTCAGCGTCGCCGCGCCGCCTGTCTCGGTGAAGCCGTCAGTCCGGAGGTTCACATAGGCGAGATTGGCGAAGGGCTCAAAGCCTAAATTTCCAGCATGGATACCATAGCCCAGTTCGCCGAACACCTGCGCCGTTCCGGCGCGATAATCTGCCTTGAGGCTGTCATTGAAACCGGGGAAAGTGACGGAGCGGCTCGTCGCGATGTCGTGCCAAGTATAGGATGTACCGGTGCGCAAGCCGAGCGTGCCGCCCCCAACATCCCAAGTGGTGCCGCCATAGAGGCCGAGATGATAGTTGTCGCTCGAGCCCGACGAGGCGCGGTCTTTCACATCGAGGTTGGTGCGGCTGTATCCCGCCATGATACCCAATCGCCAGGTGTCGAAAATGGCGGCGTCACCGCCGGCCAGGAAACCGCCAGTCGAGCGGTCAACGCGGGCAGCATTGCCGTCGCTGCCAGTATGGCCCCATGAACCAAAGCCCTGACTCCAGAGGGCGAAGCGATCGGTGTCCGACGCCACTGCAGCGGTCGTATTGGGATCGAGCGAGACATAGGCGCCCGCAGCACCGCCATAGGTCTGATCGGCGTAGGCCATGACCGGAGCGGCCGATGCACCGACGATACCGAAAGCGGCCCGGATGCGGTTCGTCGCCGCGTCGCGCAGAAGACGGCTATCTTCGATGAGGGAAGTCTGCGCCGAGGGATACACCTCGCCCGAGAGCTGGTCGAAGGCATCACGTGCCTGCACGTCGGTCGCGAGGTTGAGGATGACGTTGTACAGGGATCCGGATGTCGGCAGGCTCTCGAGCCCCCCAGCGGTTGCGATCTGATTGCGGGTCAAGGCTGCGTCGGTGAAGTTGCGGTATTTCAGGATGTCGAGATAGGCGTTGTTGGTGTCATAGGTATCGACAAGCCTGAGGAAGGCGGTGTTGAGAACTCCAGTCAAGGCAGCGAACTGCCCGGTCAGCCCGGCATCGGCGGTCAACACCGTATAGCGGGTGCCCGGCACCGCAATGCCGCCCGCGGCGTTCACGGTCAGCGTCGCGCCAGTGATCGTCGCGGTGCCGGAGGTGCTGAACCTGTCGGCCTGGCCGGCCGTGTTGATATCGATCGCCATGATGCTGCCAGTCGCGAAAGCGGCATTGCCGCCGGTTTGCCGGATCACATCGCCGGCGCCAGCGTCGGCCATTGTCAAGGTGCCTTGATTGGTGAACTGAAACAGATTGGTCCATTGCGTCGTCTCCGCGACGCCGGCGGAGTTTCCACCGACGGCGGTCCCGTCGTTGACCAGCCTGCTGGCGCCACCGCCGAAATCACTGGTTCCACCGGCGCCGTTCCAGTTCCCGTCGTTGGCGAACAGTGTCGCGCCGCCGGCAAACTGCGCTGTACCGACGATCGAACCGGCGTTTGTGAGCGCCATCGTCGCGGCATTGGTCTCGATCGCCGCATCGCTGGACAGTCCGGAAAGACTACGGATCGCGCCCGACGAGGCGACGTTGATGGCGCCCGTCCCACCAGTCAAAGTCAGGCCACGCGTCGCGCCCGTCACCGTGCCGGCGACTTGCACATCCACTACGCCGTTGCCCGTCGCGACGATGCCCTCGGCCGACGTTCCGGTCACCGCGCCATTGGCGATCACCGTGATCGCGCCCGTGCCAAGATTGGTTGCCTGGATACCTGTCGTACCCGAGACATTGCCATTCGTCGTCACATTGATCGTGCCAGCGCCCACCGGATTGTCCTGGAGCGCGAAGATCGCCGTAGCCGCAGTTGCGTTCACAGCACCCGTTATCACCGCGACATTGCCGGCCGAGCTTTCAGCGTCGATACCTCGACCAGTCGTCGCGGTGATCGGACCAACCGCCTTCACGGTCACCGAACCTGTACCGACAGTCCCTGCGACAATCCCGCTGCTCGCGTCGATCGCGCCGTTCGCCGTGACATCGACGTTGCCGCTTCCCGAGGAAAGGCCAGCGAAGATACCGGGGCCGCCCGCCTTCACATCGCCGTTCGCCACGATCGTCACATTGGCCGTCGCCGACAGCGTCTCAACGTCGATGCCGATCCTGCCGGCAGCCAGCGCCGTCACCGCGCCCGTCGTGACGCCGATGTTGCCGCCCGTCGCCGTGTCGCGCACCACGATGCCGCCGCCACTCGTCGAGCTGCTGGCGCCGGATATATCGACCGTGACCGTGCCCGGGCCATAGTTCTGAATATTCACCGCATCGTCGCTGCCGCCGACGAAGCCGCCCGCGCCCGTCACCGAGAGATTACCCGTGCCGCCGCCGCCACCAATCAAGGTCAGGCCGGAACGCGCGCCCATCACCGTGCCGGCGACCTGCACGTCCACCGCGCCACCACCGTTCGCGACGATGCCGTCAAAGGATGTGCCGGTCACCGCACCATTGGCGATCACGCTGATCATGCCCGTGCCGGAGTTACCTGCGAGGATGCCTGCAGTGCCCGAGACGTTGCCGTTGGTCGTCACATCGATTGTGCCTGTGCCTGTGCCGGTCCCTATTGCATAGACCGCCTGACCGCCCGTCGAGGTCACCGCACCCGTTGTTATCGAGACATCGCCCCGGCCCTGAGCGAAGACGCCAAGGCCCGACGCCATTGTCGCGGTGACCGGTCCCATCGCCTTCACCGTCGTCGAGCCGTTGCCCAAGTTCTGCGCGATAATGCCGTTGCCTGCGTCGATGGCGCCGTTCGCCGTGATATCGATGTTGCCAGTTCCTGTGGAGGAAACTCGACCCAAGATACCGGTATTGCCCGCCGTCACATCGCCGTTCGCCACGGTCGTGAGATTGCCTGCCGTCGAAGACGACTGGACGTCGATACCGAACATGCCAGCAGCCAGCGCCGTCACCGCGCCCGTGGTGACATCGATGGAGCCACTCGCCGCCGTGTTACGCACCACAATGCCTGAGCCGGCAGCCGCCGTGATATCGCCGGTGGCATCGACATCGATCGAGCCCAGGCCATTCTGCTTTATTGCGAAGGCATCGCCACTGCCGTTATTGGTGATCGCGCCGCTGCCTGTGTACGTGATCAGGTTGGAGGCGGCATCGATATTGAGTGCCGCGGTCCCGCCGGCTGTTGGCGTGTTGCCCGCATCGACACTGATCGTGCCGTTGTTGACGACCATGACGGCGCCATTGCCGGTATTCTCGATCGCGAGGCCAAATCCGCTGACCGTCGCCCCGGCATCGATCGCGAGGTGGGCCGTAAACGGTGAAGAAAATGAATAGCCCCGGTCGTTGGGAGGAGCAGCCGGATTGACGGCATTGACCGTGGAGGTGGTGCCGCACTGCACATCAGTTCCCAGAGTGACCGTACATGCCGCCTGCGCCTGCGGGGAAAAGAAAACAGCCGAGCCGGCGAAACCGGCCATGCCGATTGCGAAACGCAGTGCCGAGCGACTGGCCTGCGAGAGGAGTTGCGCGCGCAAGGAAACGAGTGGGTAGGCTTTGTCTGCCGAAAAACCGTAGAGTCTCATGATAGGCCCGCCCCATCGTCCAATAAATGCAATCTGCCGTCATCAGAACAGCCCAAGCAAAGCAATGCTTCGAGCAAATCAGTGCTTCAGATTCGCAATAACGGATGATGGGTGGGCGATATATATATCAAATGCCATAGACCGGCCAAAGAGTGGCGCACTGTCGCTGGCTCGCCACAGTCGCAACGCCCTGCACTCGAAGAACCTTAATGTGCTATTGCAGCTTGTTAGGGCAGAAGACGAAATGCATTCAGCAGCGCAATGAGCTGACTCTGCCTCTGCGTATCTGTCTTGCGAAAAATCTTGTCCAGATGAACGCGTGCGGTGCCGTAGGCCATGTTTTCCCTGATCGCTATTTCCTTCAAGGACAATCCGCTTGCGAGCGCGAGCGCGACGGAAGCTTCTTTCCCTGTCAGCCCAAAGGTTTTTCGCAGTTGATCGGCTAAGCTCGTCGACAGGGCCAAACGTGATTCGCGCGCCAGCACCACCGCGCAAGGTCCAGCCGACAGGCCGAACATCTCGCCGTCGGGCAACAATCCAATCGACAATACCAGTTGGTCGCCGCGCTCCGACCGCAAGATCAAATCGGCAGCCGAAATGGGAAACTCGCTCTCGTCCACCCGGCAGACTCGTGCGACCGCACGTTGCAGCATTTGGGTTTGCGTGGAATCGGAGGTGGCCAGATGGCCACCGTTCGCCGTCAGCAGAGTGATCGGCTGTACCAAAAGTCTTTGCGCGGCGTCATTCATGTCAAGGATGCGCAGGCGCGGATCGACGATAAAGCCGGCGAAGGGCAGGTGGCCGAGCAGCGATCGGAGCACAGGTCGCGCCTCGAAATGTCGGCCCAAACCCGCAGCGCGCTGCAGATGAGGCGTGATCAGGGCGAGCATCGCACGATCATCGGCGTCGAACGCCGGCTGCCCTCGGCCTCGCTGCACGTCGAAAAACCAGTAGTTCTTTTCCGACGCGCGCAGATTGCAGAACATGCCGTCATACATGTCCTGCGGCATCATCCATTCGTTCCAGACGGAGGTGCGTTCAATACGGTGCCGCCCAATCAACTGGGTGTCGCTAAAAACCCGGCCAAGCGGCGCGGCCACACGCGGCGCAAAGAGTTCGTTGGTCGCGAAATGGTCAAGGAAAATCCTGTCCCAATAGGGGTCGCGGCTCGGTGAGACGCAAAAGCTATCCTCGACATTGGCCCAGTCGATGCCCGAGAAACAGGCTCTGGAGCCATGAAACATGGCTTGCAACTGAAGGACCACGTCAAGCCAAATCGATTGATCGTAGGCGGCCTCATATATGCGACCGATCACTACCGACAGGCGCTCGTGAGAGATCGAATATCCCATAAGCCTTGCGAAATATACAACCAGAATGAAGTGTTAGCATACCTCTGATTGCGGTCGATGCAAGGGATAGAACGTCGAATGAGCAGGGGGGTTACCAGTGCTGACGCCCAAGGTCAGGAGAAAGCAGACATGATGTTTGACGCTTCACCCTTACGTCCACGGAGGCGGAAATCGGCGTACTCAGTTCTGTATGCTCTGTATGCCCTTCTCGATCGAATGGCGGAGGAAGTGGGATTCGAACCCACGGTGAGCTTGCACCCACGCCGGTTTTCAAGACCGGTGCCTTAAACCGCTCGGCCATTCCTCCATCGTGGTTTTTCAACCATTTGGGCAGCGCGGGGCCAACTCGTTTGGCCTGTGGCACCGGATTGGCACCGAAGGCGCTCCCGGCTGGTTCACGCCTCATTCCTGTAAAGCGGCATTGAGGGCTGCGTCAACCACCACTGTGTCGGTTCCTGCCGTCCTGGCAGGCTCTGAGTTTGTCGGAATCGAGCACCGGAACTCGCTATCCCATTGGTGCATGATGAAGAAGGAGCCCGCCGACTGGCGAATCCCTACGGGTCAGCCTCTTGGGACAGCTGCGGTATCCCGCAGATTTAACTTTCGCCAAGGGAACAGCTACTGGTGAGGAAGGCCGAAGCTGCAAATCGGCTCCGGCCTGTACGGTCCTCAGTCTTTGCAATTTTCGTCCGCCTTTGCCGCCGCGGCCTTATCACCGTGCTGCTGCGCCTCGATATCCTGCTGCGAGGTTGCAAGGTTTTTGTCGCCCCCGCCTTCAGCGCCCGCCAATGGCATCGTGGTGCCATCCTTGGCGGCTGGCTTGTTCGCGTTGCCCATGGCCTTCGGAGTCTCTAAAGGCGCGTGGGTTCCATCTTTCGAAATACCGGCGGTCTGTCCGGCATCGGTCCCGGTGTTCGAAGCTGACTTGTCCGGACATGCGGCGATCGCAGACCCGGCAGAAAGCGACATCGCGATCGCGACCATCAATGAAGTCATTTTCATCATGCTCGTCCTTCTGTTCGAGTGCCCTGCGGATGAAACTAGCGGCGCATTTCTTTGTTCCGGCGGTCGGTCCGCTGCCCGACAAAGCCCGGTCAACCGGCAGACACGGCGGGCAGGAGCGAAGCCAGGCTTTCTGTGGCAGAGGGCATCACATCTCTCGCGTGGAAGCACGAAAACCGTTACTTTTCAGAGAGCTCTTACGGTGGAGACGCCACAATCTTGCCCGGTTGCGGCCACAATCGGTTAATACCGTGATAAGCAATTCCTGCGCACAAAGGATCGGGGTTTTAAGCGTCGTTGGTATTGTCGGGTGAGTGTTTTGGCTCCTCTGGTGGTTGAACGCGACGCCTTGAGTTGAGACTGAAGGGGACATCAGGAAAATGCAGGCTGTGACGCCACCGCGTCTTCGTCGCGCTGCTACCGTCGCGTTGTTCGCCATGTCGGCTGCCTTGCTGGCCGCCTGCGCGTCGCAGCCTGAGCCGAAAGCGATGGTCAACAAGAAGACCCGCTCCAAGGAGTATTTCGCCGAATCCGAATATGGCGTGAAGGCAAGCCCGCGTGTGATCTCCCGGAACGGGCGCATCCAACGTGGCGGCGGCAGGGATCAGCTTGGCAAACCCTATCAGGTCCGTGGCAAGTGGTATTACCCGAAGGAAGACAAGCGCTACGCCAAGGTCGGCCTCGCCTCCTGGTATGGCGACGCCTTCCATGGCCGGCTTACCGCCAATGGCGAAGTCTACGACATGACCCATCTGACGGCGGCGCACCCGACCATGCCGCTGCCAAGCTATGCCCGCGTCACCAATCTCAAGACCGGCAGTTCGGTCATCGTTCGCGTCAACGATCGCGGCCCATATCACGAAGGCCGCATCATCGACGTATCGGAGCGCGCTGCCCAGATGCTTGACTATGCCAACACCGGCACCGCTCAGGTGAAGGTCGAATATGTCGGCCGCGCGCCGCTCGACGGCGATGACGACCAGTATCTGATGGCCTCCTATCATCCCGGCAACAGGGCGCCAGACCCGTCGGATGGACTGCCGACCGGCGTCATGGTCGCCATGAACGGGCCGTCGCCAAGCCTGCCTGCCGGCACTGCTGCCGTGCCGTTTCCGGGCCAGTTGACAGATACCGGTTCTGTCCAGCCGATCATGTCGACGCAGTCGTCGGCCTATGGCGATCTGGCGCTTCCGGATTTCGGCCCGATCGTGCCGGAGCGTCCGCAGATCAATCTGCCGCCGCAATCGCCGTTTGCCGTGGCCTCGCTGTCCTATGCCGACGAGCGGGTCGAACGCGCCTCAAATGCCTTCGCCGCGATGGGTGGCGACGGCATGTCGCCGGCCGATGTGCTCCAATCATGGAAGCGGCAGCCGCCAGCGGCCGGTCCGTCCAC
>NZ_RZRR01001271.1:0-1143 GCF_003998555.1 Mesorhizobium sp. M7A.F.Ca.CA.002.09.1.1
GGTCCAGGCAGGGCGCGAGCTTAGCGCGGCTTCTCAATCGGCCGGCAGAACAGCCGGGTCGCAAGCTCAATCGTTTTGCGGGCGCAGGCCGAAGGTTGCGGGCTTGAGGCCGTAGCGCATGTCGAAATCGTCGTCCGATGGCGGGCGTGCGGCGGGTGGCTTGCGGTAGTCGGGGTCGCCGGCCTGGCGGCCTGAATCCACGACCTCGGCGAAGGCCATCGCCTGCTGCGTCGATTTCGGCACGTTGCGCAATCGTTCCACGATCGCCACCAGATCGACATCGTCGCCCGGCTTCGACGTGGCCTCTTCGCGTTTGGCGGTGCCGGGGAGCAGGTGGCTCGGCAGCTTTTCGAACTTCAGCCGCATGGTCGTCGCCACGCCTTCGCCGAAGGCGATGGCTTCGCGCTGGCCCATCGAGGACAGGAAGGCAAGCGTCGAGGCGGAAGAGTCGGCAATCGCCGAGCGGATGATCGCCTGGTCCTGCTCATTGGCAAGCCGCATGGCGAAGAAGGTCGAGCATTGCGACAGGATGGTCGGGTCGAGCTCGCCGGGGCGCTGGGTGACGACGCCGAGATAGCAGCCATATTTGCGGCCTTCCTTGGCAATGCGCGACAGCGCATGCCTGGTCGGCGCGAATCCGAGACGCGGGTCGGCCGGCATATAGCGGTGCGCCTCTTCGCACAAAAACAGAAGCTGCAGCTTGCCTTCGCTCCATAGAGCGAGATCGAAGGCCAGGCGCGCCAGCACCGAACAGACGGAATTGACCACTTCGGACGGCATGCCGGCCATCTCGAAGCAGGTCACGGGACGGCCATGATGCGGCACGCGGAAGATGTTGCCGATCGTCTCGTGGATGGTGTCCTCGATCAGGCGCGAGTTGAACATGAAGCGATAACGTGGATCGGCCGCCGCCGATTCGATGCGCGTCTTCAGCGATTTGAGCGTCGGGCGATCGGTCTTGCTTTCGAGCATGCCCATGCGCTCATCGATCTGCTTCAGCAGGTCGGCGATGCGGTAAGGCACTGGCGTATCGGCGGTCAGCGCATCGCTGCCGCGCCTGATATAGGAGCCCGAATTCGGGTTGCGGTAGAGATTCTTGGCGGCCGGGATCAGGTCGCGCAAGGCATCGATTTCTTCCGGCTC
>NZ_RZRR01001272.1:0-1141 GCF_003998555.1 Mesorhizobium sp. M7A.F.Ca.CA.002.09.1.1
GGTCAATGCCTTGTGCGGTGGCAACGGTGCCGGCAAGTCCACCTTCCTCGGCGTGTTGATGGGGATGCTGCGGCGCGACGCCGGATCCGTCACGGTGAAAGGCCGGGAGGTGAATTTCTCCTCCCCCGCCGAGGCGCTCGATGCCGGTATCGCCATCATCACCCAGGAGCTCAGCCCGTTCCTGGACATGACCGTCGCCGAGAACCTCTATCTCGGCCGCGAACAGCGGCGCGGCCGCTTCTTCGTCGACGACAAGTGCATGCTAAGCGACGCGGAGGCGATCCTGGCGCGGTTGAAATTCAACATCCCCGCTGGTGCGCGGTTGCGCGATCTTTCGATCGCGCAGGCCCAACTCGTCGAGATCACCAAGGCAATCAGCCGCCGCAGCGACATCCTGATCATGGACGAACCCACCTCGGCCATTGGCGAGCGCGAGGCGCAGATGCTGTTCGACGCGATCCGCACTCTGACCGCGGAGGGCGTAGGCATCATTTATGTCTCGCACCGCCTGACCGAGATCTTCGAGATCGCCGACGATTATACGGTCTTCCGCGACGGCCGTTTCGTAGGCGGCGGATCGATTTCCGAAATCGACCGCAAGGGCCTGATCCGGTCGATCGTCGGCCGCGACCTGTTGGACCATCATCGCGAACCGAAGGATACCGGCCCGCAGAAACCCTTGCTCGAAGCCCGCGGCTTTGCATCGAAGGGAAAGTTCGCCGACATCGACATGACCGTTCATGCGGGAGAGATCGTCGGCATATACGGGCTTCTCGGCTCCGGTCGCAGCGAGTTCGTGAATGCGCTCTACGGAAACGAGCCGCGGGATTCCGGCCAGGTGCTGATCGAGGGCAAGCCCATCGATCTCAAGACGCCCGCCGATTCCATCGGCGCCGGCATTTCGCTGGTCACGGAGGACCGCAAGCAGACGGGCCTGTCACTGACCGCGTCGGTCGCCCACAACATCACCGTGGCCAACCTGCCGCATTATGCGCGCAAGGGCTTCATGAACGGATCGGCGGAAGGCAGGAGCGTGGTCGAGCACATCAAGCGCTTCTCCATCAAGACGGCGTCGCCGGACCTGCCCGTCCAATCCCTGAGCGGCGGCAACCAGCAGAAGGTTGTCCTTGCGCGCTGTGTC
>NZ_RZRR01001273.1:0-1141 GCF_003998555.1 Mesorhizobium sp. M7A.F.Ca.CA.002.09.1.1
GTGCTTGTCACCCAGATCTGGCTCGGCCGCGCCATCCTCAATCCGGGCTATTGGAATTCGCTGCTGGTGCTATCCTCCTTCCTAGCCGTCCTGGCGCTCGGACAGGGAACCGTCATCCTGACCGGAGGCCTCGATCTCTCCGTGCCGTGGACGATCGGCATCTCCGGCATCATCCTGGCGGGCATGGTCAACGGCTCCGACGCCGCCCTTGTCTACGCCTTGCCGGTCGTCCTGGTGATGGCCTGCGCCATCGGCTTCGCCAATGGTTTCGGCATCGTCTATCTCGGCATCTCGCCGATCGTCATGACGCTCGCCACCAACGGCATTCTGCAAGGCTGTGCGCTGCTCTATTCGCAGGGAACGCCGGCCGGGTTTTCCTCGCCGATGCTGCGCTGGGTCATGACGGCCAAGCTCGCCGGCCTGCTGACTCCAATCGTGCTGCTGATGGTCGTCTTTGTCGTCGCAGCGGTACTCCTGCTTGGCCGCACCCCGTTCGGAAGGCGCGTCTACGGCATCGGCAACGGGCTGCGCGCGGCGCGCTTGTCGGGCATCGGCGTCGAGCGCACGCTGATCCTGGTCTACATGCTTTCGGCCGTCTGCGCGGCTGTTGTCGGCGTCATGCTGACCGGCTTTTCGGGTCAGGCGAGCCTCGGCATGGGCGACGACTATCTATTGCCGTCGATCGCCGTGGTGGTGGTCGGCGGCGCGCTGATCACCGGCGGGCGCGGCCACTATCTCGGCATGCTCGGCGGCGTGTTGTTGCTGACGGCACTGCAGATGCTGCTCGCCGGCACCACGCTTCCCTATGCCACGAGGGCAATTCTTTACGGACTGGTCGTTCTGGGCGCCGTCATGGCGCTGCGCGAACGGCGGCTGCAATGAGAAGGACATGACCATGAGCACAAGGGCGCCGGCATCGGCGGACGAATTTTTGACCGGGCTGAAAGGCCAGCGCGTGCTGGTGACGGCGGGCGCAGGCGGCATCGGGTTTGCCATAGCCGACACGCTGTCACGCCTCGGCGCCCGCATCGTCGTCTGCGACGTTTCCGACGAGGCGCTGGCCGCTGCTCCCAGCAAGATCGACCTGGTCGCGGCGGTCAAGGCCGACGTCTCGCGCGACGAGGACGTCGACCGTCTGTTC
>NZ_RZRR01001274.1:0-1139 GCF_003998555.1 Mesorhizobium sp. M7A.F.Ca.CA.002.09.1.1
GCGCCACTGGCCGCGATCGGCAACACCCGTCCGCGCGCAGGCTCGCTGCACGCCATGATGGACAGGCGCTATGAGGCCTACAAGACGCATGTCGTCAACCCCTTTTTCCGGGAACACATCACCCGCCTCGACCGCCAGATCGTGCTGATCGACGCTATGCAGGCGCTGAACGCCGGCCCGGGCGCCATGGCCGACCTGGAACGCGCGGTGACCGAGATCCTCAGCTGTTTTCGCCCCGGCCGGGGCAGCTTCCTCACCGATCTGTTCTCGCGGCGCATCGACCGCATCCTGGTTGCCGCGACCAAGGCCGACCATCTGCATCACGAAAGCCATGACCGGCTGCAGGCGATCGTGCGGCGGCTTGCCGACCGCGCCGTGGCACGGGCGAATTTCACCGGCGCCGATGTCGATGTGGTCGCCATGGCGGCGGTGCGCGCGACGCGCGAAGGCACCGTCAGGCAAGGCCGGGAGACGCTTCCCGTCATCATCGGCACGCCGATAGCCGGTGAGAAGATCAACGGCGAAACCTTCGATGGAAAAACTGAAACAGCCATATTTCCCGGTGACTTACCGGAGAATATTGATGCGGTTTTCGATGTTTCGGGAGCCGATCACAGGCAGGACTCCGCGGACCCTGCAATCCGCTTCGTCCGTTTCCGTCCCCCAAAGCTCGAACGCACGGCCGAAGGCGTCACGCTGTCGCTGCCGCATATCAGGCTCGACCGTGCCTTGCAGTTCCTGATCGGAGATCATCTGGCATGACCGCGCCCCGCAAGCCGGCGGCATTCCGCATCGAACCGGAAGCCCCACCGAGACAAGCGGCCCCTGAGCCGCGCAACATCCAGGCCGACACCCAGCGCAAACCCCGCGCGATGAAAACCCATGTCGCGATGGTCATTCCGGCGAAAGTCGATGTCTTCGACGAGCCCGACATCATTGCCGCGGAGCCGCCACCAGCCGTCGCCCCCAGGAAACGCTCGCTGCTCGGCAGCATCTTCTTCGGCGCCTTCGGCGTGCTGGTTTCGCTGGCGGTCGGCCTGTGGACCGACCAGCTCATACGCGACCTCTTTGCGCGCGCTGAGTGGCTGGGCTGGCTGGCCGCCGGCATGGCCGCCATCGCCGTGCTGGCGCTTGTGGTG
>NZ_RZRR01001275.1:0-1139 GCF_003998555.1 Mesorhizobium sp. M7A.F.Ca.CA.002.09.1.1
GCCACAATGGTACCCGCGTGATCGCGGCGATGAGCGGGCTGGCCTCGGACAAGGAGCGCGCCGAGGAAGCGCGAAAGCTGCTCGACTGGGGTGTCCGCTCCTTCGAGAAGACCGAAATTTTCGCCAGGGACGAGGTGGTTGGAGAAGCCCAGGTTTTCGGCGGCGCCAAATCCGGGGTGACGCTGAAGGCAAAGGGACCGATCGACATCTTCCTGCCGATCACCAACCGCGACAAGCTGACGGCCAGGATCGTCTATGACGGCCCGGTTGCAGCACCGGTGGAGGAGGGGCAGCCGGTGGGTGCGCTGCGCGTCTGGATCGGCGATACGCTGAGCCAGGAGACGCCGCTTTTCGCTGCCGAATCGATCGGCGTCGGCACGCTGCCGCAGCGCGCGCTCGATGCCGTCAAGGAACTGGTGATCGGCTGGCTGCGCTAACGCATGTCGCTCAAAACCAGCCATGGTTTTGGGGAACGGCATGCATAAGGGCAAAAAATCGACGGCATGGACGTTTGGCCCAACGCGGACTATCTAGAGCGCTACAATCCCATTCAGCCATGGACAAGAAGGCCTCTCGGTTGGCACGCGGTTTTTTCATCACCTTCGAAGGCGGCGAGGGGGCAGGCAAGTCGACGCAGATCGAGCGGCTGGCCAGGAAGATGCGCGCCAAGAAATACGACGTGCTGCTTACCCGCGAACCCGGCGGCTCGCCGGGCGCCGAAGCGGTCAGGCATGTGCTGCTGTCGGGCGCAGCCGAACCGTTCGGGCCGAAGATGGAAGCGCTGCTGTTCGCCGCCGCGCGGTCCGATCATGTCGAGCAGGTGATCCGGCCGGCGGTCGAGCGTGGCTCCATCGTGCTTTGCGACCGCTTCCTCGATTCCTCACGCGTCTATCAGGGCGTCACCGGCGGCATCGATCCGGCGTTCATGGATGCGCTGGAACAGGTCGCCATCAACGGCATGATGCCGGACATGACGCTGATCTTCGACATCGACCCAGCGGAAGGCCTGAGGCGCGCAACGCTGCGGCGCGGCGCCGAGGCAGTCGCCGACCGTTTCGAAAAGGAGACGCTGGCGATCCACCAGGCCCGCCGCGAGGCGTTTCTGGCGATCGCCAAGGCCGAGCCGGAGCGCTGCATCG
>NZ_RZRR01001276.1:0-1134 GCF_003998555.1 Mesorhizobium sp. M7A.F.Ca.CA.002.09.1.1
GACCGGTACTCCCGATGTCACGCTGCTCTCCACGAGCCTATTCATCACCGGATTGCTCGGCGGCAGCGTCAACGGTTCGAGCGGCCGCGCCATCATGGGCTGGTTCCGGGAAAACGAGCGCGGCTTCGCCATGAGCATCAGGCAGACGGCGGTGCCGCTTGGCGGCGGCCTTGGCGCGCTCGTGCTGCCCTCGCTTGCGCTGGCTTTCGGCTTTGCCGCGGTGTTCGGAGTCCTGGCGGGTGCATCCGCTCTGTCTGCCCTGTTCGCCTGGCGCTGGCTGCACGAGCCGCCGACGGCGGGCGAGGGCCATCCCGCTTCGGCTGTGGCCGGACCGGCGCCGCTGCGCAATCGCGACGTCTGGCGTATCGCGACCGCCATCGGCCTGCTCTGCTTTCCGCAGGTGGCCGTGCTCACCTTCGCCTCCGTATTCCTGCACGACTTCGTTGGGTTGGGAACGGCGGCAATCAGTGCCAGCCTCGCCGCGGTGCAGATCAGCGCCATGGTCATGCGCATCTGGAGCGGCCGCTTCACCGACCGTTATGGCAACCGCCGCCAATTTCTTCGCCTGTGCAGCGCGTTCAGCGCCCTTGCCTTCGCCATGCTTTGGCTGCTGGTCCTGTTCGGCCCAACCATTCCGGGCGGCCAGCTCATCTGGTCGGCGGTTCTTCCGGTCGTGCTTATTGTCGCAGGCATCTCTGTCTCCGCCTGGCACGGCGTCGCCTACACCGAGCTTGCCACCCTTGCCGGCGCCGGCCATGTCGGAACCGCGCTCAGCCTTGCCAACACCTTTGTTTTCGTCGGCTTCTTCCTGGTGCCGGTGGCCATTCCGGGGCTCTTGCACCTCTGGTCCTGGTCCGGCGTCTGGCTGGCGGCCGCCATCTGCGCGCTGATCGCCCGGCCGATCTTCCTGCGCCCGGCCTGAATGGTCCGGCCGCAAAATCGCCCGACTTCGCAACCACGACCTCGGGCCGACCGGGAAAACCCGATCGAATCCGTTAACGTCCCATCAAGGTTAATGCATCATTTTGCTCTCCAGTGGGGTCTGTAGCGTTCCTGGAGAGAGTTCCGTGCATCGACGTGTGTTGAAGCGGCTGGTTGCCGCCGCCGGTGAGAGAAAACGTGGCTTTCTGGGTC
>NZ_RZRR01001277.1:0-1130 GCF_003998555.1 Mesorhizobium sp. M7A.F.Ca.CA.002.09.1.1
GGTGTGGGCCGAACACGTCAACCACCATTCCAGCCAGCACTACAATCTGTCGACAGCGCTGCGGCAGAGCTGGACGGGCCTGTTCACCTTCATGTTCGTGCTGCAGGCGCCGCTGGTGCTGCTCGGCTTCCACCCGGCGGTGATTGCCTTCACCTTCGGCTTCAATTTGGTCTGGCAATTCTGGATCCACACCGAGACCATCGGCAAGATGTGGGGCTGGTTCGAGTTCGTCTTCAACACGCCCTCACACCACCGCGTCCACCACGCCACCAATCCGCGCTATCTCGACGCCAACTATGCCGGCACGCTGATCATCTGGGACCGCATGTTCGGCACCTTCGTCGGGGAACTGGAAGAAGACCGGCCGCGCTACGGCATCGTCAGGAATCTCGGCACCTTCAATCCGCTGAAAGTGGCATTCCATGAATGGATCGGCATGTTCAGGGATGCCTTTGCGCCCGGTCTGACCTTGAGCGATCGCCTGAACTATCTGATCAAGCCTCCCGGCTGGAGCCATGACGGCTCGCGCGAGACTTCGGAGAGTTTGAAGGCTGCCTATGTCAGGCGAAATCCTGCTGAGGCGGGGAAGCCTGGGTTGCCAAGCGTGGGTGTCGAGCCCGCCGAGTAGAACTTCTTATGTCAGGAGGGTCCGTCGTCATCGCTGTCGTACGCCAATTGCGCGATTCGTTCCCTCACTTGCGCGATGGCGTGATCCAGCGGAATAGCGGGACGCGTATCTTCGATCGAAGCCTTTATCTTGGCCCGGATCGCGGCTAGGCGCTCGGCATGCTCCTCTTCCTCGCGCTGGAAGGCCCGGAGCGCCGCGCGGATGACTTCGCTCGCCGAGCCGAAAGAGCCGTCTTCGACTTTTTGGCGGATAAGGCGGGCCATTGCTGGCGTGACTGTGACAGAAAGTTTCTCGGCGAATTCCGTGGAACGGCTCCCATTGGACAGCAAGTGGGATTGTATCCTGCTTCATCCGTGCGGCCAACGATGAGGTCCTAGCGCCTGGGTTTCGCCCGGCCAGCTTCCGAACCATCCGGCATGGTGGCGCTAATGCGCCGAGTTGTGCCGAAATGCCGGCCGAATTCATGGCCCCCCAAATCTGTAAAATTGGCTTCGAACTCAAC
>NZ_RZRR01001278.1:0-1130 GCF_003998555.1 Mesorhizobium sp. M7A.F.Ca.CA.002.09.1.1
AGGTAGTAGATCGACACGCCGAGCAAGGCGAGGCCAGCAACCAGCATGCCGGTGATGGCGCCCGATTTGAACGCGATGTCGAGGCCGGCAGCGAGACTGTTCGATGCGGCCTGCGCCGTGCGAACGTTGGCGCGAACGGAGACATGCATGCCGATGAAGCCGGCGGCGCCTGAAAGCACCGCTCCGATCAGGAAGCCGATCGCGGCGGTGATGGACAGCAACCACCAGGCGAGCACGAGGACGACGACGCCAACGATGGCGATGGTGGTGTACTGACGCGCCAGATAGGCTTGTGCGCCCTCGCGGATAGCCGCGGAGATTTCCTGCATGCGTGCATTGCCCTGATCGGCCGCAAGGACCGAACGTGTCGCCCAGATGGCGTAAAGGATTGAAAGCAGGCCGCAGGCGATGACGGCGGAAATAATTGTCATTGCCGGATTTTCCTCGATTGATGGCCCAAAAGAACCCCTCCCTGGGCCGTTGAGACAAAGACCGGATTCCGAGCACGGAATCCGCCTCTTCGCAGCGGTGTATGCGAAACAGGGCTGCGAACGTCAAGATATTGTTCGGTTTTTGCCCGGCTTTCGCCCAAATGGTTGGGACCAGGCGGCGGCTGCCGTCAGCACCCTGCGATTAGATCGATTGAAATTAGCCCTGACGCAGGGCGTGGCTACTCTGCCTCCCGGCCCATCCGGCGCGCCGTGTAGCGCTCTATGGCCGACAGGCCGTCATAGATCAGCACGGCAAGGGCTGCCACGATCAGGCCGCCCTGCAGGATGAAGGCGAGATTGTTGGATAACAACCCGGCGATGATCACTTCGCCCAGCGTTTTGGCTGCCACGGTCGAACCGATGGTCGCCGTGGCAAGGCTGATCACCACCGACAGCCTGATGCCGCCGAGAATGATCGGGGCGCTGAGCGGCAGCTCGACCTTGGTGAGCCTTTGCCAACCGGTCATGCCGGCGCCGCGCGCCGCCTCGACGACGTTGGCAGGTAGCGTCGTCAGGCCGGTCAGCGCGTTCTCGAAGATCGGCAGCAGGCCATAGAGAAACAGCGCGATCAGTGTCGGCTTCTCGCCGAAGCCGACGGCCGGCACGGCGAGTGCCAGCACCGCCACGGGCGGAAAGGTC
>NZ_RZRR01001279.1:0-1126 GCF_003998555.1 Mesorhizobium sp. M7A.F.Ca.CA.002.09.1.1
TTGTAGAGCAGGCCGGCAGCGGCAAAGCCCGGATAGATCTCGACGCCGAGCGCTTCGGCCTTGGTCGCCAGCCAGCGGCAGACATTGCCCAGCGAAACGATGTAGTTGCCGTGATTGTTCATCAGCGGCGGCATGAAAATGTTGGGCAGACGGAACGAGCCGGCAGGACCAAGGACCAGGAAATGATCCGCGGTGACCGGCGTCTTGAAGGGATGGCCGTCCTCGTCGCGCCAGCCCGGCAAGAGCCGGTCGATGCCGATCGGATCGACGACGGCGCCGGAGAGAATATGGGCGCCGACCTCACCGCCCTTCTCCAGGACGACGACCGAAAGCTCGGGATTGACCTGCTTGAGGCGGATGGCGGCGGCGAGGCCCGCCGGACCGGCACCGACGATAACCACGTCGAATTCCATGCTTTCGCGTTCGATGTCGCTCATCAACCCCTCCGCACTGGCTTATCCCATTCGGGTATCTTGCTGGCTCCCGCGCTGCATAGCGCATCAATTGACGACAGGAAACCGGCGCATACGTGACAATGCCGTTTTGGCCAAAAAGTCGCGCATTGCGAGGCTGGAAGACTGCTTTTCGCCTGGCATTGCCTGCGGGGCGCGCGTTTTTTAATTGTTCGACGGCTTGCTTATCGGCCATACTTCACGCCATGCGCTTTCCTGGGCCAGCCGGCTTTTCATCGACGCGCTTTCTTTTCCCGCCCGGCCGGATCCGCCGGGCGCTCCTTTTGGCCCTTCTGATGCTGGCGCCGCATCACGCTGCCGCCGACGAAGTGAAGGTCTGGGCGGCGGGCGCCTACTCCTTCTCCGACGAGCTTGGCGGCTTCCACATCACCGGCGCCTCGGGCATCGGCACGAAGGACGATCCGTTCGTCATCACCGAAGAGCTGACTTCGTCAACGCCGGTGACGCTGACGATCCGCACGACAAAGCCGATCCAGGCCTTCGGCAAGGCCGGCGAATTCGCCAACGGCATGATGTATATGCGCATCGAGGTGCTCAACAATAGCGGCCAGGCCTGGGTCGAATTCCAGTTCGAATTGCAGGAGATCCTGAACCAGCCGAGCGTGTTCGGCGACGGGCTTTCCTTCGACCAGCGCAACAAGACGCCGGACAAC
>NZ_RZRR01001280.1:0-1120 GCF_003998555.1 Mesorhizobium sp. M7A.F.Ca.CA.002.09.1.1
CCGGCACCCCCGCCACTATGCGCGGCATCAACAAGGCGGTGATCCTGGCGACCGGCCACGCCGCCGGCACCGATGACGATCTCGACTGGGCGGCGATCGCCCGCACCGGCCAGCCTGTCGTCGTCTATATGGGCATGGCCAATCTGCCCTTGATATCAGCCGCCCTTCTCGATGGCGGGCTGGCGCCGTCGACACCGGCGGCTGTAATCGTCGCCGCGACGACGCCGCAGGAGCGGACCGTCGTCGCCACGCTCGCCACCATTGCCGAGGAAGCTGCGGCCGCCGGTCTGGCCTCGCCGGCGCTGATCGTCGTTGGCGGCATCGTTGCCATGCGCGCGGCCCTGGCGGGGCAAGCATGACGGCCCGCGCCATCATCATCGGCGCGCCGCGCTCCGGCTCCGGCAAGACCAGCGTCACCATCGGCATCCTGCGGGCGCTGACCCGGCGCGGGCTGAAGGTGCGCGGCGCCAAATCCGGCCCCGACTATATCGACCCCGGCTTCCACACCGCCGCCACGGGCCTCTCCGGTGTCAATCTGGACAGCTGGGCGATGCCGCCATCGCTGCTCAACGCCCTTGCCGCGCAAGCCGCCGATGACACCGATTTCGTCATCCTGGAAAGCGCCATGGGCCTGTTCGACGGGATACCCGCGGCTCCCGGCCGAACCGGCTCGGCGGCCGACCTGGCGCGGCTCTATGGCCTGCCGGTGCTGCTTGTGCTCGACGTCTCCGGCCAGTCGACCACGGCGGCGGCTGTCGCCAAGGGTTTTGCCACCTATGATCCTGACGTGCGCATGGCCGGTGTCGCGCTCAATCGGCTGGGCAGCGAGCGGCACCGCAAGCTGTGCAGCGAGGCCATCGAGGCGATCGGCCTGCCGGTCGTCGGCGCCATCCTGCGCGATCCCACTCTGAACCTGCCCGAGCGGCATCTCGGCCTTGTCCAGGCTGGCGAATATGACGACCTGATGGCGCATCTCGACCGGCTGGCCGACATGGCGGAAAAGTCGCTCGATCTCGATGCGATCATGGCCCTGGCGACGCCCCTCACCCCCGCGCCCGGCGGTTTCGACGACGCGCTGGCGCCGCCCGGCCAACGCATCGCGCTGGCCGAGGATGCCGCC
>NZ_RZRR01000127.1:0-8831 GCF_003998555.1 Mesorhizobium sp. M7A.F.Ca.CA.002.09.1.1
GCCCTGAGCCTGCTCGTCGGTCTGCATCTTGGTCTTGCCCTGGGCCTGCTGGTCGGTGGTGGTGCCGGCCTTGCCCTGAGCCTGCTCGTCGGTCTTCAGCTTGGCCTTGCCCTGGGCCTGCTGGTCGGTGGTGGTGCCGGCCTTGCCCTGAGCCTGCTCGTCGGTCTTCAGCTTGGCTTTGCCCTGGGCCTGCTCGCCCATCTTGGAGCCGTTCTGGCAGTCAGCCTGCCCGGAAGCGCAGTTGGCGTCTGCGCCAGATTGGCTTTCGGTCTGTTGTGTCTGAGCCGCCGCCGTTCCACAGCCGAGCCCGATGGCCAGCATGCTGGTAATGAGAACACGTTTCATGGGAAATCTCCCTGGGTAAGGTTCGTCCCTTCACTGGGTAGAACCAGCACCCAAAAAAAATGTTCCGAGATAGATGCGTGAGTGCTAAAAAACGACCCCGCTTGAGATCATACGATCGCGGGCGGAAGCCGCCGTTAAAGCGACCTTTTCAACCTTGGCGATTGCCCTAGCTGTCTCCGGAGAGGAGACCGACATGGCAATCTATAGTCTGAGAGTGGTCAGCTTCATTTTCGTTGCCCTGGCTTTCGCTCCGGCCGCCGCGCATTTCTTCGCTATGTTCAACAAGATGAAGCTCGACGGGCCAAACTATCTGGCTGCGCAGCGCGCCTATGATGGATGGAGCCTGTTCGGCATCGTGGTGCTGGGAGCATTGCTCTCCACGGCCGCCCTGGCGATCCTGCTCTATCGAGCGAGCGCATCTTTCGGCTTGGTTGTTGTCGCCTTTCTAAGCATCGGCGCCACGCAGTTTGCCTTCTGGACGCTGACCTATCCAATCAATCAGGCGACCCGGAACTGGACTGTCCTCCCTGAAAACTGGGAGCTGCTGCGGCGCCAATGGGAGTATTCGCATGCCATCGCCGCAGGCCTCAACGCCTTGGCGTTGCTGGTGCTTTTCATATCGGCGCTTCGCCCTGCGGTGCGTTGAACGACCACGTCGTCACCAGCACGGCCAGCGGGCAGGAACCACCATGAAGCGGAATCATTGAAACGCCAGATGTTCCAGCGCGGCAGGAAAAATGAAACGGTACTATTTTGATCTTCAAAACGGTGACGGCACGGTACCCGACGATGACGGGCAGCTGTTCGAATCCCGGGAACAAGCCAGAGCGGAAGCAATTCGTATTTTGCAGGATGTCGCCCAAGACGAAATGCCCGACTGCGATTTCGTCAAGATAACCGTCAAGGTACGCGATGAGATCGGTGCGCAGATGTTTGAGGCGTCGCTTGTTCTGACCTCCGGATGGAGCGTTTGATGTCGCAGTGCTAGCGGCGATACCGCACCGGGATTTGCACGACATTCTCCGATCCAGGCAGATCAAAGGCCATGGCCAGCTGACGTACGGAGGCCATCTCCACGATCAGTTCTTCAAGCGAAAGGTCTGGCAGGCCGGTCTTCACCCTCTGCCTCACCCTGGCCGCAAGTTCATGAACCCGCACCGGGACGAAAAGCGGGCTGTCGTCCAGCAGCTTGCTGATTTCGATGACCACATCGGCGTCGATGTCTTTCGGCAATTCCCGCATGAGCGTCACCTCCAATCGAAGCAACAGCCCGCCATGTCGATGCGACGAGCGATCCGGCGTTGAGCGCCGGGCAGTGGGATCGGAGAGGGACGTGCTCGGCGCTGGCCGATATCCTGATTCATAAAACTGCGAGCATAGGTGTGTCACGAAAAAATATCGGTACGAAATTTACCAAGCCGGTCATCCCATGCAATCCACAAGGGCCTTCCCGAAATCCGGCAGCGGCTGTTGCCGACAGAGGAGGAACAAAAAATATGGCCCGGAATTGAGACTGACGAATTGGAGGATCTAGCCATGGACAGCAGGGAAGAAAAGATCAAACGACGGGCCTATGAAATCTGGGAACAAGAGGGCCGGCCGGTAGGCCGCGAGCAGGAGCACTGGGATCGGGCCGTGCAGGAGATCGAAGCTGAGGGTTCGGAGACTGAACGTGGCCCGGTTCTGCCTGACCCGACAGTTGCGGCCGATTCCAATAGCTCGAAGCGTTGATCGGCAATCCCATGGCGTCTTGAGGACCCCGGTCGGGCAACCAAATTGGCGGAACCTCGTTTGCCGGGCATCAACCAGAGGAGGTTTCGATGAAGAGGTTCTTTTCATTCCTGGTCTTGGCCGCTGCCCTTGCGCTCGGCGCCTGCGACAACAACACCGAGCCGATGAAAGCCACCAGCAACAAGAACCCACAGGTTGATCAGGCCGCCAGACCAGGCCCCACGACTGGCGGCGACCAGCCAGCTACGGTGCCTCAGAGCAAATGAACTCCGTCTCACATTGCGACACACCTCTGCTGCGCGTCGCCTATCTCGATGGTGGACCGCAGGACGGCGCCCCGGTTATCCTGCTGCATGGCTGGCCCGACGACGCGACGACATACGCTCGTATTTCGCCGATGCTTCATGAAGCTGGCTTCCGGACGTTTTCCCCTTGGTTGCGAGGCTTTGGGCCGACATCGTTCCTGTCGAAAGAAACCATGCGCTCGGGCGAGATTGCCGCGATGGCGCAGGATGTGCTGGATTTTGCAGATGCGCTTGGCATCAGCCGCTTTGCAGTTGTCGGACATGATTGGGGCGCTCGGATATCCTATCTGCTCGCGTCGGTTTTTCCGGACCGCATCAAGTGCTGCGCTGCGCTGTCCCTCGGCTGGCAACCAGGCAAACCAGCAACGCCGACGCCCGAACAGGCGAAAGCATTTTGGTATCAATGGTTCATGGCGACCGCACGGGGCGCCGAGTTCGTACGAAAGAACGGCAAGGAATTCGCCAGGTATCAGTGGGACAGCTGGGGTCCATTAGGCTGGTTCGACGACGCCATTTTCGATGGCGTTGCGAGCTCGTTCGAAAATCCTGACTGGGCGGATGTGACGTTGCATTCCTATCGGGTCCGGTGGGAAGAGGCCGAGCCCGATCCGCGTTATGCTGAACTCGCCCGCCGGCAAGCAACGGTCAAGATCATCACCGTGCCGATCCTGACGCTTCACGGTGGTGACGACCGCGTTGTGTTTGCCCAGTCTTCAGAGGGGCTCGAAGAGCATTTCACCGCGTTCTACAGGCGGGTGGTGCTGGATGGCATCGGACACTTCCCGACGCGTGAGGCTTCTGATCAGGTTTCGCGAATGTTGGCTGCGTTTCTCGATAGCCATGGCAAGCGCTGAAGGAGGGGCGCCATCGACCCCATAGTAAAGGCCGGAACCTGACGCATCGCCGCGCATTTCGTCTCCATGCATGACGAACCGAAATGCGGTCTCGCAATCAATCGGCAGCCAGGGAGAATTTGGATGCAAGCTTCAGGCGCAATCTCAAGACACCATGCTGGCCAGTTGGCCATAGAACCGTTTGCGGGCACGGTGACGGTACGATTTTCCGACGCCATAGTCGCTGCCACGGAACGGGCGAAAGTGCTTCAGGAAGAAGGACATGAGCCCGTGTTCTATATTCCTTTCGAAGACATCTATTTTGACCTTTTCGAAAAAACGAACACCACCAGCCGCTCCCCTTTGAAAGGTACCGCGAGCTACTGGCGCGTCCATGCCGTGGGCAGCTCGGCTGACGATTTCATGTGGGCGTACGAGACGCCTGAAACCGCGGCGCGGGCCATTGCACGTCATGGTGCATTCGATCCGGAAAAGGCGCGCATCGATGTCGAGCCCGCGGAGGACAGAAGGCATACGCCCCACGTCACGGAGTAGATTGCCCGTTCTCATCGGCGCGAGCTGAAATTCAAGGCAGGTGCTAACCGCGTGGAAACTCTTCATCAAGGATGCGTAGTGCCTCCTCGTATCTGACGGTTGATGCCCCGGCCTGTCGTGCCTGCCAGATATTGTCCGCCAGATCCGCGCGCTTCACCGGCAGCGCCAATGGATTCGATGCCGCTCGTCGCACGAACGCGAAGTAATCCTCGCCGTCCCTACGCGACATGGCGTCGACGGCCGACGCGATCGTCGGGCCAAAACCGGCCTCTTCCAACCTGGTCCGGTCCCAGCCTTCGCCCTTTTCCAGGACGTCATGGAGATAGGCGACGACCTTCTGATCCTTGGTTTCGACCGCGTCAACGACACGGCGACAGTGCTCGATATAAGGTCGCCCGGTCTTGTCGCGCTGTGCCTGGTGGACCTCTTCGGCAATCTTGGCCGCCCGGTAAAACATGCTCATCAGGCTTCCCCTTCAGACATGGTTTCACCATCGCTCCTCGGTGTCGTGGTGCGGCAGGTCCATTCCGCAGCAAACCCAGCCAAGTCGCTGCCTCGATCCATAATTGTAGCGCGGCTCCAGGCGAGCCGGATCGTCGAACGTTCCGACATGAAGCGCGATCTCTCCCGGCGATGCGTCATAGGCGAGGCTGAGCGGCGATCCGCAGGCGGAGCAAAACCCCCTGCAGGCAATCGGCGAAGACCTGCGATAGGTCGGCGTCGCATCGGTCCAGGTCACGCTTTGGGAAGGCACCCAGGCCAGAACCGCGAACGCACTGCCGGTCGCTCGCCGGCACATATCACAATGGCAGTAATGCACTCTCGGTTCGCTTCCAACGCGGAAGCGGATCGTGCCGCAGAGACATCCTCCGCTCAGTTCCATTTTGGCGCCCCGGTTGACTTGCGGCTCCAACGCCTCTCGCGCGGTCTCATGCGAGCACCTCCATTCATCACAGCGAAAACGCCGGTCATTTGCGTCGGTTCCTGTTGGCTATCTCAGGAACCAGTGCTTGCGCGCGGCGTTGCGTGTCTTTGCTGGCAAAATGAGGAGTCAGGAATGCTTGGCCGGTCGGAGACGCACTGATGTCGATGCCGGGGCTGGCATACGGTCCCCTGGGCGATCGATGCATGCATGTCTGCGTGGACATGCAGCGGCTGTTTGCCGAGCCGTCTCAATGGGCAACACCCTGGATCACCCGGGTTCTCCCGCAGATCGAGACGCTGGTCGAAAGACGCGCGCCGCAGACGGTCTTTACACGCTTCCTGCCAGCCAAGAAGCCGGGGCAGGGCGTCGGCACCTGGAAGCGCTATTATGAGCGCTGGGCTTCACAGACGATCGAGACGATCGGGCCTGAAATGACCGAACTGTTGCCGTCTTTAGCCGGCTACTGCCCGCCAGCGGCGATCATCGACAAGCACATCTACTCGCCCTGGTTCGAAGGGCGCCTCAGAGCCTTCCTGGTGGAGCGCGGCATCGATACGCTCGTCATCACCGGTGGCGAAACGGATGTTTGCGTTCTGGCCACGGTGCTCGGAGCCATCGATTTCGGCTATCGCGTGGTTCTCGTCACGGACGCGCTATGCAGTTCTTCCGATTCAACCCACGACGCACTGCTGACCGTTTACCACCAACGTTTCGCGCAGCAGGTCGAGACGGTTGAGATGGAAACGGTTCTCTCGAACTGGACTTGACGTTCGCCAACTCGGCTCGGCGGAAAGTGTCCATGCTTCCTTGCGCGGTTTGGCTGCCTATCTGTTAAGAGAATAACGGACACCAGAACGGATAGCAGACGTGACGCAACGATCGGGAAGTGCTGATCTTCCACTCCATGGCGGGCGCGTGCCAAAATGGCTCGGCGACCGCATGACGCGTCTTGGCGCCGTGATGTGCGAAGCGATCATTCATCACTATGGTCGAGACGAACTGCTGCGACGGCTGGCGCATCCGTTCTGGTTCCAGTCCTTTGGTGCTGTCATGGGCATGGATTGGCATTCGTCGGGGATCACGACCAGCGTCGTGGGCGCTTTGAAGCGTGGCCTCACGCCGCTTTCCGGCGAGCTCGGCATTCATGTCTGCGGTGGTCGCGGCGCGCATTCGCGAAAAACCCCGCATGAACTCGAAGCCATCGGCCAACGCGTCGGCTTTGACGGAGCGGGCCTGGCCACCGTCAGCCGTCTTGTCGCCAAGGTCGACAGCGCCGCAGTCCAGGACGGTTTCGATCTTTACCTGCATGGTTTCATCGTCACCGATGACGGTCGCTGGGTCGTGGTGCAGCAAGGCATGAACGGTGACAGCAAGGTGGCGCGCCGCTACCATTGGCTCTCCGAGGGGCTCAAGAGTTTTGTCGACCAGCCGCATGCCGCCATCGAGGGCATCAATCAAGGCGAGATCGTCAACCTGACCGACAGGCGCGCCGACGCGTCGCGCCAAGGGCAACTGAACCTTTTGCAGGAGCTCGGACCCGATCGCATCCTGGGCGAGCTTGCAGCATTGGAGCGTTGCGCGGAGCCGAGGCGCCGGCAGGAACCGGAGCAGCCGCTGCTGCCGCATTTGGTCATGCCGGCCCATCACGACGTTCGCGAAAGCGATGTCGTCATGCATCGTCTTCACGGCAATATCGCCGCCGCCGCGGACCGCGGTCCCACCGATTTCGCCGAGCTCCTTCTGGTCCCCGGCGTCGGCGCGCGCACGGTGCGCGCGCTGGCCCTCGTTGCCGAGGTGGTGCATGGCGCGCCTTGCCGCTTTTCCGATCCCGGCCGCTTCTCGCTGGCGCATGGCGGCAAGGACAGGCACCCGTTCCCTGTGCCGCTTAAGGTCTATGACGAGACGATCGGCGTGCTGAAGTCGGCCGTGCAAAAGGCAAAGCTCGGTCGCGATGAAGAAATCGGCGCCTTGAGGCGGCTCGACGATCAGTCGCGGCAAGTCGAACGATACGTCACCGGCCTCAGCCTGAAGGAAATTGTCGCGGGAGAATTCGACCAGTCGCATCTGCTTGGCGGGCGCAGCGTGTTCGGGTGGGAAGCGGCCCCGGACACAGCACCTGCTGAGCGGAGCAAGAAGGCCTGAGAACGAGCTAGAGCGGCTGTAGATCAATCGTCCAGATCGATGAGCGCGACACCGAGATCCGGGCGCTTGCTGCGGCGCAGATGGCCGGGCGCTTCCACCAGGGTGATTTCGAGCGTTGGCCGAACGATGCCATCAAGCAGATGTCCACCCCGGGTGGTGCCATCGCTCAATCCCAGCACCGCATGGACGTGCAGGCTGGGCTTATCGTCATCACCCAGTGCGACATCGCCGATCGCGCTCAGAACCTCGCACTGTTCGTCGATAGGGATTTTGCGGTAGGTCTTCGCGTCCGGATCAAACCAGCCCACGGTGGCTTTTTCGAAAGCCCCTATGGCGGTCAGGGACGCGCTGCCGATCTTCTGGTCGACCGCGAAGGCGGTCAGTGCCGCGAACGCTTCTTCGCCTGGGTCGAGCACCAGGACAAATGTCCTTTGTCCGCCGATCTCATTGACGAGCTGCGATTTCATCCCTGTCCTTCCATCGTTCGGCCCCATTGAGCGCCGCCGTCAGATCAATGGGCACGGTGTTCCGCATTGCGCTTGCGGGTCGCTGCAGCTTTCTTTGCCGATTCCGATCGGCTTGCGGCAGACCGTGATGCCGATGCCTTGCCGCCGCTTTTGCCGCCTTTGTGCGCCGCCGGATGGCCCGTGTGTTTGCCGCGGCCCGAACCGCCTTCCTTCTTGCCACCGCCATCGTCCTTGTTGACGGTTGCCCATGCGCGCCGCTCTGCCTCCTTGTCGGAAACCCCGCGCTTCTCATAACCTTCGGCAATGTGGTCGGCTTTACGCTCCTGCTTGTCAGTGTACTTCGATTTGTCGCCTCGTGGCATGGCCAGCTCCTCCTGTTGAACAAGGGCTGAACGTCGACCCGACGCGGTGGTTCCAACATAAGTTCGCGAAGCCGAGGCCGCATGGCGGGGCAGCGCCATACACCGCCGCGGCGCGAGCTAACGCTTTTCGGGCCGGGGAGAGCGCAGCAGCAAGGCGAGAGGAACGAGCAGTGCGGTCGCTACCGCGCAATATCGAAAGACATCGATATAGGCGAGCAATGAGGCCTGCCGCGCTATCAACTGTCCTATCCAGCCGAGCGCCTGCTGTTTTGCGTCGATCATCGGCGAGCCTTGAGCCACGAAGTGCTCGGTCGCCTGACGCAGAACCTGCTGGTAGGCCGGTGACGACTGTGCCGTGTGGCCGACGAGGTTTGCCTGATGGATTTGCGCGTTCTGGGCTATCACCGTGTTGGACAGCGACACACCGATGCTTCCGCCGATGTTACGGGCAACGTTGATGAGTGCCGACGCCTGGTTCGTCTGCTGCGGAGCAAGACCGACGTAAGCCGCCGTCGAGATGGGGATGAACAGGAAGGGCAAACCGATCATCAGGAAGATGCGCGCGAAGGCAAAGAAGCCGAAACTGACGTCCGGGGTGAGCGATGTCATATGCCAGAGCGCGACAGCGACGACGGACATGCCTGCCATGATCAGGTATTTGGGCTGGACGATGGCGCCGGCAAATCCGGAAATCGGCATAAGCATCAACATTGCGATGCCACCCGGCATCATCGACAGGCCCGACAGGGTCGCCGTATAGTTGAAGGCGGTCTGCTGCAGTTGCGGCATCAACTGGGTGGTGCTGAACAGCACGGCGCCCACTGCCATCATCACCAGGAACGATGTGCCGAACTGGCGGCTGAACAGCAGGCGGACGTCGACGATCGGATCGCGGTGACTGAATTCCCACGGGATCAGCAGCAGAAATGAGACCGCCGAAATCGCCGCGAAGGTCACGATGAAACCTGATGCGAACCAGTCGTTGCGCTGGCCCTCATCGAGAAAGATCTCCAGGCAGCCGAGTGCCGTGGCGACCAGGATGAAACCGACCCAGTCTATTCTGAGGCCGCCCTTCAACCGTTCCTGCCGTTCGCGCTCGAGCACATCAGGCTCGACCACCAGCCACTGCACCAAGGCAAGCGACATGATGCCGAACGGGACATTGA
>NZ_RZRR01001281.1:0-1116 GCF_003998555.1 Mesorhizobium sp. M7A.F.Ca.CA.002.09.1.1
GAACTTCGACGACGCCTCGGCCAACCGGGCGTCCCAGGCCGGATCCGGCACCTGGCCCGCGATGGTCTTGAAATAGACCTGCATCAGGCAAGCGATGGCGAAAGGCTCGATGAAGGCCGCCTTGAATGCCCAGGCGAAGACGATGGCGAGCACGAAGGCCCAGCCGGCGAGCTGGCCGGGCATCAGGAACAGAATGGCGCCGGCAGGCGCCAGCATCATCAGAAAGATGACGAACGACACGCCCCACATGATGACCGCCAGCCAGACGGCGTTCTTGACCATGACCTTGCCGTTCTGGGCATAGAGCACGACGCCTTGGCGCGCCGTCTCGAAGGGTGAGGCTGAATTGATGCGGATGTTGTAACCGAGGATGATCTCGTCGACATAGGTCAGCGACAGGCGGATCACCGTGTTGATGAAGGAGACCAGGCCGCTCAGGCCCGGTATCGGCAGGAAGGCGGCGATACCGCCGAGCAGGCCGGTGATGGCGCGGATGGCACCCTTGACGAGCTGGTCGACGACGAAAAGGATATTGGCCTCGGCAAAACGCTGGGTGACGACATCCCTGGCGTAGGCGATCTGGTCCTGACCGCCGGGAATGTCGCGGCCGTCGATCAGATGAACCATGACGGCGATGTGGCCGGCCTTGACGATATAGAGGATGTATTCGCGGATCCAGTAGACCGCGATCGAGACGATGCCAAACCCGACCACGCCGCCCCACAGGGCAAAGGACATGGGCCCGTCGGGATCGGTGGAGATATGGCCGACGCCATAGCCGACCGAGGCACCGGTGCCGGTCGCCATGATGTAGGCCAGCGTGATGCCGAAATAGACGATCATACGAAAGACGATGAACGGCCAGGTCCGCATCATGATGGACACCGACCGGCCGATCTCGAAATCCCACATGTGCCCCTCCGCCTCAGAGATGGTGGAAGAGGATGAACTCAACCCGGCGATTGTCAATTGCCGGCCCTGGCACCACAGGGCGACGAATTCTGGGCAACGGTTTTCTTTCGCAGCCTTTCGCCGGCGCATTGTCTGACGGAGCATCAAACGAAAAACCCGCCTGTGCGGCGGGTCACCGGCGCAAATCAGCACCATGGACGAATA
>NZ_RZRR01001282.1:0-1116 GCF_003998555.1 Mesorhizobium sp. M7A.F.Ca.CA.002.09.1.1
ATCCGAAGAGATCAAACTGATGTCGGCCGAAGACCGCTTCGCCTCGCTGAAACCATTGTTCGGCGATCGCATCGGTCTCGTTCACGGCCGCATGAAGGGTGCCGAGAAGGACGAGGCGATGCGCGCCTTCAAGCAGGGCGAGACACGCATCCTGATCGCCACCACCGTCATCGAGGTCGGCGTCGATGTGCCGGACGCCACCGTCATGGTCATCGAGCATGCAGAGCGCTTCGGCCTGGCCCAGTTGCACCAGCTGCGCGGCCGGGTCGGACGCGGTGACAAGCCCTCCTCATGCGTGCTGCTCTACAAGGACCCGCTCGGCGAGACCGCAAAACGCCGGCTGTCGGTGATGCGCGAGACCGAGGATGGGTTCCTGATCGCCGAGGAGGACCTGAAGCTGCGCGGCGAAGGCGAATTGCTGGGCACCCGCCAGTCGGGCACGCCGGGCTTCCAGGTGGCTCGCATCGAGGCGCATGCCGACCTTCTGGAGGCCGCCCGCGACGATGCCAGGCTGATCCTGTCACGCGATCCGGAGCTGCAATCGCAGCGTGGTGAGGCGTTGCGCCTGCTGCTTTACTTGTTCGGTCGCGACGAAGCCGTGCGGCTTCTGCGCGCCGGCTGAGCCAGGGCGGCAACCGAAGGGTTGGCGAGCATCCCTTCGATCGGCTCGCCATTCACGACAACCATTTGCTTTACTTCGGGCGCCACCAGACCGGCGGAGACGATCAGCTTGGCGCCATCCTCGATCGTCATGTCGAGCGGCACGATGTCCGACTTCGGCACATACATCAGGAAGCCCGTGGTCGGGTTTGGCGTGCACGGCATGAATACGGCGATCAGCGGATCGCCTTCCTGGTCGAGCTTCTGGTTGATCTCGGTTTCCTTTTCACTGGCGACGAACACCAGCGACCACACGCCCTTGCGCGGATATTCGACCAGCCCGACCTGGCGGAACATGTCACCCTTGTTCGACAGCACGGTCTCGAAAATCTGTTTCAGCGAGCCGTAGATGCCGCGCACCAGCGGCATGCGGCCAAGCAGGCGCTCGCCGAAATTGACGATGGCGCGGCCGACGATGTTTGCCGTCAGGAAACCGATCAGCGTGATCAGGATAAG
>NZ_RZRR01001283.1:0-1114 GCF_003998555.1 Mesorhizobium sp. M7A.F.Ca.CA.002.09.1.1
CATCTGACGCTCGATCGCCGCCGCACCTGATCCGGCAAGCCGGGTCAACTGCTCCATGAACCGGCGGCGATCGAGCGTCAGATGCGTGTACTCGTCATAGGCGTCGATCATCGCCTGGGTGATGGTGGGCTTGGCGTCGGGTCTCGTCATGGATGGGCTCCTCTGCTTCGGGCTTCAATTCCCAGCTACATAGGGACCAAGCCGGCATCATCCAGTCGAGCACTCATCGCTGCCGTCGATTGCCTCAGGCGTATGCCGCCGGCCGCGTCCGGGCAGCAAAGCCGGTGCCCATGCGCGGCCGTGTCATCACTTTTTAGTCATTGGCGATAAATCCTGCTGGCGCTGCCACAATCGTGAAGGAAGGTGGCTATCGACGGTATCTTGACCGCGTGCCTCAGACCCAGAAGGAAGCGAGACCATGACCATGCCTTCCCCGATCCTCGCCAGCGCGGTCGTCCTTGCGGGGGCCGCCGCTTTGGCCCTACGCTCGATGGTTGTGAATGCAGGCAGACTATCGTTGATCAGGGTCCGCACTGAGCGGAACCGCAACACGAAAACCCAGGGTTGAGGTGACGCCATGAACGTCCAGGACATCGTCAACACCGTTTCGCAGAAGGCGGGCCTCGACCAGGCGACGACGGAGAAAGTCGTCGGCACCATTTTCTCGGTGCTCGAACACGAGGCGGAAGGCACCAGCGCCTCGGCGTTCTTCGCCAAAATCCCCGGCGCCGACGACCTCGCCCATCAATATGACGTCATGGCCGCCGCTCCGGCCGGCGGTGGCGGTTTTCTGTCGTCGTTGCAGGGCGCGCTTGGCGGCGTTCTCGGCGAGAAGGCCGGCGCGCTGATCAACGGCATCGCCGCGCTCAAGGCATCCGGGCTCGACATGGCGCAGATCCAGAAGGCCGGCGCGACGCTGATCCAGCAGGCCGAAGCCGCCGCCGGCCCCGACCTGACCAACAAGGTGCTCGGCTCGGTGCCCAGCCTGAAGGGTCATTTGGGGATTGGCTGATCGACAACGGGCCGATCGGAAGATTCCCGCCCCTCATCGCCCAGTCGGGCACTTTTCCCCGTCACTATGCGGGGAAAGGACACCGGCACAGATGAGGGGCGG
>NZ_RZRR01001284.1:0-1112 GCF_003998555.1 Mesorhizobium sp. M7A.F.Ca.CA.002.09.1.1
CGCTGGTGCTGTCGGTGACCATGCGCACCGAGGCCAGGTGATCACGATGCAGGAAGGCCTTTGTCGTGCCCGTCACTTTGATGTCGGGATGCGGATACCTGGTGTAGATCTCCGCGCCCGGGGTCGCCGGGTCGATCTCGACATTGGCATCGGGATAGAGTGTGGTGGCGAAGCTCGAGGATTTTTTCGCGCGCGCTCCGTCGGGTCCATAAGCGAGATTGACAGTGTTGGAGGCCAGCGTGACCGTCTTCAGCCGGTTGGCCTCGTCCCAGACCAGTGTGCGGCTGCCATCGGAGGTGAGGTTGCCATTGGCATCATAGGCCATAGCATTGGCGCCGACCGAGGTTGGCGCATGCGGACGAGCAGCACTTGCCGCGGGATAGATATAGGTGCCGGCGACACGGGTACGCGAGGTCAGATTGTCGTTGGCGGCATAGACAAAGCTTTCGCTGAGCGCGGTGTTGCCCAGATTGCTGCTTGCCGTCAGCCGGTCGGCATTGTCATAGCCATAGGTCCAGCTGTCCGAAGCCGTCAGCCCCGTGGTGCCGGTGATGCGGCCAAGGCTGTCACGCGCGTACTGATCGTCGAGCAGGATGGTGGCGCCTCGTGCCGTGGTGACACGCGTCAGCCAGCGCCGCGTCGGCGAATAGGTGAACGAGGTCTTCACACCGTTCGAATAGGTGATCTCCTTGGTCTGGCCATCGGCCTCGTAAATGGTCGAGGTGATGAAGCCGGGGGCGGAGGCGAGCTTGTTGCCGGCGGTGTATTGCAGGCGGTTCGCGTTCGAACCGAAGTCGAGCTGAACAGGAAAGTACTGGACATATACGTTCTGGCCGGAGCCGTCGTGGACGTTGAACGTATAGTTGGTGATCCCCGCGATCGTGGCATCCTGGCGAGCAACCTTGCCGAGGCCGTCATAATTGTAGAGCTGGACGGCAGCCGCGTTTTCCGAGCGGGTCAGCTGGCCGATGTTGTAGTAACCCGACGCCGCCTGGTCGTAGGTGTTCTGGGTCAGCGTCACCGGGCTGCCGCCTGCTGCCGTTGCCGTCTTCAGCGTCAGCCGGTCCATCTGGTCGTAGGCGAGCGTTGTGACCGTGCCTCGGGCGTCGGTC
>NZ_RZRR01001285.1:0-1109 GCF_003998555.1 Mesorhizobium sp. M7A.F.Ca.CA.002.09.1.1
CTGCAGCACTGCGCGCCGGGGACAAAGCTGGTCGACACCGCGCCGATGTCGCTCGACGAGATCGAGGCCGCCTATCTCGAGGCGCACAAATCAGGCCAGGATGTCGCCCGCCTGCATTCCGGCGACCTGTCGGTATGGAGCGCGGTCGCCGAACAGATCCGCCGGCTGGAAAAGCACGGCATCCCTTATACGCTGACGCCGGGCGTCCCCTCCTTCGCCGCCGCCGCCGCCGCACTTCGCCGCGAGCTGACCATTCCCGAAGTGGCGCAAAGCCTGGTGCTGACCCGCATTTCCGGGCGCGCCTCAAAAATGCCGCCCGGCGAGACGCTGGCCGGCTTCGGCCGCACCGGCGCCACGCTCGCTATTCATCTGGCCATCCACGCCATCGATCGCGTCGTCGCCGAACTGACGCCGCACTATGGCGGCGATTGCCCGGTGGCGGTCGTCTTCCGCGCTTCCTGGCCGGACGAGCGCGTGCTGACCGGCACGCTGGCGACCATCGAGGCACAGCTCGCCGCCGATCCGATGGAGCGCACGGCGATCATCTTCGTCGGCCGCTCGCTGGCGGCGCGAGGTTTTGGCGAGAGTTCATTATACGACGCCCATTATCAGCGGCGTTTTCGCGGACGGGACGGATTGTGAGCGGCAGCACCAAAAACACCGGCGAAAACGCCACGCTCGAAAAAGCCTTGTCCCGGCTGAACTTCAAGCCGCGCCAACTGGAGCCGGGCCATGTCTGGCTGGCCGGCGCCGGCCCCGGCGACCCCGGCTGCCTGACCCTGGAAGTGCTGGCGGCGCTGGCCGAGGCGGATGCGCTGGTCTACGACGCACTGGTGTCCCCTGACATTGTCGCAGTTGCGGAGAATGCCGAGCTTTTCTTTGCCGGCAAGCGCGGCGGCAAACCGTCGATGAAACAGGACGACATCACCGCCCTGCTGGTCCGGCTCGCACGCGAAGGCCGCCGCGTCGTCAGGCTGAAGGGCGGCGATCCCTATATTTTCGGCCGTGGCGGCGAAGAAGCTCTGGCGCTGGCGCGGGAAAGTATCCCGTTCCGCGTCCTGCCCGGCCTGACCTCGGGCCTCAGTGCGCTGGCCGCGACCGGCATCCCC
>NZ_RZRR01001286.1:0-1107 GCF_003998555.1 Mesorhizobium sp. M7A.F.Ca.CA.002.09.1.1
CCGCAGAACCTGACCACCCACAATTGCATCAATCTGCGGCTGCCCACCTATGGCGGGCTCTATGCCTGGGAGTTCGAGAAGGCCGGACGCGAGCTGAAGGTTCGGGTCGAAGGCCAGCTTGTGTTCAACACGGCCGCTCTGCGCATGAACGCGGTGCTCGCCGGCCTCGGCCTTGCCTATCTGCCTGAGGAGCAGGTGACGGCCCATCTGGCCAACGGCCGGCTGGTGCGTGTGCTCGCCGACTGGTGCGGGCCCTTCCCCGGCTACCATCTCTATTACCCCAGCCGCCGGCAAGCCACGCCGGCCTTCTCGCTGCTGGTCGACGCGCTGCGCTACCGGGGCAAGGAGTAAGTCGGTGAGCAGCTTCCACCCGGCTTTGACTCGCCGCCGCCTGCGGTGACTATCCCCGGAAATGGTCGCGGAACCATTTCCGCGGCACCGCGTTCACTGCGGTTAACTGGAACTCCTATACGTGGCGCAAGTGACGAAAACCTCGAGCTCGACCTTTGATCTGCCCCACCAAATCCTCGATAATCTTCCCGTAGCAATCTACACCACCGACACCGAAGGCAAGATCACCTATTTCAATCGGGCCGCGGCAGATTTCGCTGGGCGCGAACCCGAGCTCGGAAAAGACCAATGGTGTGTGACGCACAAGCTGTTCACGACCGACGGTGAAGTGTTGCCGCATGACCAATGCCCGATGGCTGTCGCGCTAAAGGAGAACCGGCCGGTCAGAAACCAGTCGGCTATCTCCCAACGCCCGGACGGCACGCGTGTGCCGTTCCTTCCCTATCCCACACCGCTTCATGACGAGCAGGGCAGACTGGTCGGCGCCGTCAATATGCTGTTCGATCTCACTGACCGCCATCATGCCGACGAGGCCAGGCATCATCTGTCAGCCATCGTGGAGTCTTCCTTCGATGCCATCGTCAGCAAGGATTTGAACGGAGTCATCAGGAGCTGGAACTCAGCCGCCCAACGTCTGTTCGGTTACACCGCCGACGAAGCAATCGGAAGGTCGGTAACTATGCTGATACCGGACGACCATTTGGACGAAGAGCCGCGCATATTGGAGCGCATCCGCAAAGGCGAGCAGGTCGAGAC
>NZ_RZRR01001287.1:0-1107 GCF_003998555.1 Mesorhizobium sp. M7A.F.Ca.CA.002.09.1.1
GCTTGTAGATGGCGCGGGCGAACGCCAGGGCGTGGCGATCGCCCGCGCCATCTACAAGCAGGCCGAGCTGATCGTCCTCGACGAACCGACGACGGCGCTGTCGCTGACCGAGACCGCCAAGGTGTTCCATTTCGTGCGCCAGGTGCGGGCGAGCGGCCGCTCGATCCTGTTCATCGGCCACAACATCCATCATGTCTTCGACATCGCCGACCGCTTCGTGGTGCTGGACCGCGGCAAGGTTGCACTGACGACCGACCGCAGCGAGGTCAAGTCGGCCGAAGATCTCATCAACTTCATGGAAGAGGTCGCGCATCCCGGCGGATTGGCCGGGCTGCACGATGCCGGCGACGCGGAGCAGAGAGCACGATGAGCAAGACCATGGAGCCCAACCTGCACGAGCCGTCCGCCGGCATTCCCCGTCCCAGTTCTCAAAAGGAATGGAGGCACCCATCCGATCACTGGATGCGCGGCTTCATCCTCGACAACCGTGCCGCGCTCGGCACGCTCGCCGTGTTCATCGTCATGATGACGGTGTTCCTGATCGCCAACCCGACCGTTTTCACCACCTGGTATCTCTACCGTTCGGTGCTGACGACGCTCCCCGTTGCGCTGTTCGTGGTGGTGCCGCTGGTCTTCGTCGTCACCTGCGGCGAGATCGACCTGTCGTTTCCGGCAACGATGGGCTTCGCCTCATGGGTCTTCGCGCTGGTCGTGCAGGCCGGCTACGATCCGTTTCTCGGCATCGCCGCGGCACTCGTCACCGGCATGCTGCTCGGCTTCCTGGTAGGCTCGCTGGTCGTCTATGGCGGGCTGTCGTCGTTGATCGCCACGCTGGGCATGAATTTCCTGCTGCGCGGCCTGATCCAGATCATCAACGAGGGCAAGTCGATGGCGCTGACCAGCCTCAGCGACAGCTGGGCCTACACGATCTTCTCCAGCCAGGTCCTGGGCGTTCCGGTGCAGATCTTCTGGGCCATCGGCTTCGTCGTGCTGTCGGCGATGCTCTACAACCGGCACCGCTTCGGCGCGCAGGTGAGGGTGGTCGGCGACAATCCAGACAGCGCCCAGCAGATGGGCATCGACGTCAAGCGTGTGCGGGTGAAAGTG
>NZ_RZRR01001288.1:0-1103 GCF_003998555.1 Mesorhizobium sp. M7A.F.Ca.CA.002.09.1.1
GTCGGGCACCTACAACATGGCGCATCCCGACAAGGCTGTGCCCGACAGCGCGGCCAGCGAAACGCCTGACGATCGCACTGCGGCACGGACGGAAGCGATGGCATCTGCCGGCACGACATCCGGCATCGACGGCAGGCCGGCGCAGGCGAGATTGAACTGCGTCGTCTCATAGCCAGCCTGCTTAACCGCCGTCAGCACGGCAGCCGGCTCTGTGCCGGCAAATGTCTTGGCGAAAATGCCGAGACGCATCAGACCGCTCCCGAAACCGAGGCGAGTTCGACCCGTTCACCTGTCTCGACCGAACGCGCGATGGCGACCATGGCGCGGATCGAGGCGATACCGTCCTCGACATTGGCGCCGCGCATCGGCGTGCCGTTCAGGACTGTATCCGCTAGGCCTTCCAGTTGGCGGCGGAAGAAGTGGCCGTCGGCGCCGAGCGGCTTGTGGGCGGTGGCGGTCTTCTCGTGAAATATCTCGACCTCGCTGGCGCGGAAGTACCAGGGGTTGAAGGTTTTCGCGATGACGGAGCCGTTCTCGCCATAGAGCTGAAAACCTTCGTGCCAGTCCATGCGCACGGCAACGGTCAGGTCGAGATGCCCGAGCGCGCCGCTGGCGAACTCGGTCTCGACGAACCAGCAATAGGCGCCGAATTTCTCATTGAGGCGGGCGCGCACGGCAACGATATCGCCGCACAGGAAACGCGCCGTATCGACGAGATGCGAGCCGTGCGCCAGCATGAAATATTGCCTGAGATCAGCCTTGGGATTGCCGGTCGGCTTCTTCGCCAGCTTGCTGGTGACCGGCAGCGGCTGAATGGCATCGGTGTTGGTGTAGCGATGGGTGGAATCGCAGTACCAGGCCTTCAGCGCCAGCACCTCGCCGATCTCGTCGCGGACGAAGTCGTGCGCGGCCTCCAGCGCCGGGTCGAAGCGCTTCATATGCCCGACCTGCAGCACCTTGCCCGAGCGCCTGACCGCCTGGGCCAGCGCCTCGCCTTCCTCCACCGAGGTGCCGATCGGCTTTTCGCACAGGACATGCTTTCCCGCATCGAGCGCCTTGATCGACATCGGCACGTGATAGGCGTCCGACGTGGCGACGATCAC
>NZ_RZRR01001289.1:0-1103 GCF_003998555.1 Mesorhizobium sp. M7A.F.Ca.CA.002.09.1.1
CGCTCTATCCACTCACCTTGAAGAAATCGACAAACGCCCGGAGCGCCGGGCGCATCTGCCGGCGGCTCGGATAGTAGACGAAGAAGCCGTCGAAGGAGGGGCACCAGTCCTCCAGCACACGGATCAGCCTGCCGTCGGCGAGCGGCGCGCGGACATAATCCTCAAAGACGAAGGCGAGCCCAGCGCCGTCGACCGCCGCCTGGGCGATCAAATGGTCCTCGTCGAGGATCAGCGGTCCCTCCACCGCCATCTCGATCGCCTCGCGGCCTCTCTCGAACTCCCAGCGGTAGAGGATGCCGCTGGAGAAGCGGAAGCGGATGCAGCGGTGGTCAGCCAGGTCGCGCGGGTGACGCGGCTTGGGGTTGACCTCGAAATAGACCGGGGCGCCGACCACCGCGCCGCGAAGGTCCGGCCCGATGCGCACCGCGATCATGTCGCGCTGCAGGCTCTCGCCTAGCCTGACGCCAGCATCGAAGCCCCCTTCCACCACGTCGGTGAAACGGTCCTCGATGACGATCTCCAGCACGATATCGGGATAGGCCGACGCAAAGGCGCCCAGCCGTGGCGTCAGCGCCAAATGGGCTGCGGTGCGCGGCACGGTCAGGCGCAGATTGCCGGCCGGCCGGTCGCGTGTCTCGATTGCCGTCTCCAGCGCCAGATCGATCTCCGACAGCGCCGGTCGCAGCCGTTCCAGCAACTGCGCACCTTCTTCGGTCGGCGCGACGCTGCGTGTGCTGCGCGCCAGCAGCCGAACGCCAAGCCGCGCCTCTAGGCTGGACACCGCATGGCTGACCGCCGAAGGCGCGATGGCCAATTCCCTGGCCGCGCCGCGAAAGCTGCCGCATTGGGCAACGGTTGCCAGCACGGCCAGTTGGGAAAGATGCGCGCGATTCATTGATCTATCTTTTAGAACAGCCCGTGCAAATGAGAGCCGATTATCGAACACAAGGCAAGGCGCTATTTCTGCCGCATCGCAACAAGGAGACGCGTTATGCAAACCCGCAAGCTAGGAACTGAATTGAACGTCTATCCCGTCGGCCTCGGCTGCATGGGCATGAGCTTCGCCTATGGCGGCCAGGCGGAAGCCGACGCAATCGCCACGC
>NZ_RZRR01001290.1:0-1097 GCF_003998555.1 Mesorhizobium sp. M7A.F.Ca.CA.002.09.1.1
GATGAAGCCCTGGACGGCGCGGTAGACGATCATCTGGTCGATGTTGGTGGCGGTCGCCGCCAGCGCACTGGCCGCGGTGAAGCCTGCCGCCGAGATGGTGAACAGCACGCGCGTCGACAGCATCCGGCTGAGAAAGCCCGACAGCGGGATCATCACCACTTCGGCGATCAGGTAGGCGGTCTGCACCCACGGAATTTCGTCGGAGCTGGCGCTCAGGCCGGCCTGGATCTCCGACAGCGAGGCGGAGACGATCTGGATGTCGAGGATGGCCATGAACATGCCGAACACCATCGCCAGGAAGGCGATGACGCGCCGCGTCGAAATGGTGTCAGGCACAGCCGGCCTCGCCGGCGGCGCTCCTGCTGTCAGGGTTGCGGTTGCCATGGCATTGCTCCCCGGCCGCCGCTCAATTCGACGCTGCCACTGACGCCGACCCGGATGGGGCGGTGCGGCTGTCGACGGCGACGACGACGCTCAGGCCGGCGCGCAGCTTACCGCTCTTCAGCGCATCGGCCGGCACATCGATGCGGACCGGAACGCGCTGCACGACCTTGGTGAAGTTGCCGGTGGCGTTTTCGGGCGGCAGCAGCGAGAACACGGCACCCGAAGCCGGCGCCAGCGACGAAACGGTTCCCTCGAAGTCCTGGCCGTCGGTCGCATCGACCGAGATCCTGACCTTCTCGCCGGGAACCAGCCGGGCAAGTTGTGTCTCCTTGAAGTTGGCGACGATGTAGAGCTTGTCCATCGGCACGATGACGGCGAGCTTCTGGCCGGGGCTGACAAGGTCGCCCTGCTCGACCGAGCGGTTGCCGACGATGCCGTCATATGGCGCCTTGAGCACGGTGAAGGAAAGATCGCGCAGCGCCTTGTCATGGCTGAGCTGCAGGGACGCCAGCGTGCTCGCCGATTCCGCGCGCTGCGCCTGCAGCACGCCGATATTGGCTTGCGCGGCGGCGATCTGTGCGTCGGCGCCGACAAGGGCGGCATCGGCCTGCTGGACCGCGGTCTGGGCGTCGTCCAGCTGCGCCTGTGTGCCGACATGGGTCTTGAGCAGCTGCGAGGCGCGCGCCTCGCTGCAGCAGGCCCAGGCGCAGAAG
>NZ_RZRR01000128.1:0-8823 GCF_003998555.1 Mesorhizobium sp. M7A.F.Ca.CA.002.09.1.1
CACCAATGTAATCCGCATGCGCCGCGTGCGGACGGCCGATGGCGCGCCGATCGCCGTCGAGGTCTCGGCCGTGCCGGTTCGCTTCCTTCCTTCGCCCGAGATGGTTCAGGACTCCCTCTATGAAGCGCTAGATGCACGCGGCTTCCTGCCTCAGAGGGCAATCCAGCGCATGCGCTCGCGCGGCGCATCGCTGGAGGATGCAAGACACCTTCATTGCGAGATGGGCGCACCGCTGCTGATGACCGAGCGCCGCTGCTTTCTCGCCGACGGACAGATCGTGGAATACTGCGAGACACGCTACAAGGGAGACGTCTACGACTTCGTCTTCGAGCTGCAAAGATAATACCAGTTATGAACTGGTTGTAATCTGGTATTTTCCATTTATCGTGATGGCGACAGGGGAGTGCCGACGTGCAGCGGGAAGACATCGCCAACAGTCTCATCGTGTCCTGCCAGCCGGTTCCCGGCGGCCCGATGGACAGTGCGCAATTCGTGACGGGCTTTGCCAGGGCCGCTCTTGAAGCCGGAGCCAAGGCCCTGCGCATCGAATCCGTGCCCTATGTCGCGGCCGCCCGCCTGGCCGTCCGCGAGCCGATCATCGGTATCGTCAAGCGCGATCTGACCGACAGCCCCGTGCGCATCACGCCCTATCTGGCCGATGTCGAGGCGCTGGCCGAGGCGGGCGCCGATATCATCGCTTTCGATGCGACGGACCGTGTCCGTCCCGTTCCTGTCGAAGCGCTTGTGAAAGCCGTCAAGGCCAGGAACAAGCTGACCATGGCCGATTGCTCTTGCCTTGACGATGCGCGCCGGGCCCTTGCCGCGGGTGTCGATTTCGTCGGCACGACGCTTTCCGGCTATGTCGGCGGGCCGGAGCCGGAGGATCCGGACATTGCCCTCATCGCTCAAATGCGAACCCTGAGCCCCTACGTCATCGCCGAAGGGCGTATCCGGTCGCCGGAGCAGGCGGCCGCCGCCGCGCGCGCCGGCGCCTGTGCCGTGGTTGTCGGATCGGCGATCACCCGTACCGAGCACGTCACCTCGTGGTTCCACCAGGCGATTTCCGGGGCCTATGCGGCAAGGGGCACGCAAACCGTGCTTGGCCCAACCGTGCTGGGCATCGACATCGGGGGAACCAAGACCATGGCCGCGCTGGTCAGCGGCGGCAAGGTGGTCGAGGACATGATCGTGCCTACCGCGCGAGAGGCTGGACCCGACGCCTGGCTGGCATCCCTTGCGCAAAGCACGTCGGCCTGGTCAAGCCGCTTCAGTCGTATCGGTATTGCGGTGACGGGGCTGGTGCACGATGGACGCTGGTCGGCGTTGAATCCGGCGACGCTTGGCATTCCCGACGGCTACCCGCTGGTCGAAAGGGCATCCGCTGTTTTCGGCAAGCCCGTCTGTGCGTTCAACGATGCCCAGGCAGCCGCCTGGGGCGAATACAAATTCGGCGCCGGGCAAGGTCGCGACATCGTCTTTCTGACCATCTCGACCGGAATTGGCGGCGGCATCGTTTGCAACGGCCGATTGCTGTCCGGTCTTGCCGGTCACTTCGGTCTGATCCGTGGTTTGTCTGAAGACCAGGCCCCGCTCGAAGACAGCACCTCCGGCCGCTGGATCGCTTCGCAGGCCCTCAAGGCCGGCTTCAAGGCCGATGCCGCCGATGTGTTCGGGCTTGCGCTGAAGGGCGAGGCCTGGGCCGACGCCATCGTCTCGCGGAGCGCCTCGCGGGTCGCGACGCTGTGCCGGGACATTCAGATGATGTTCGATCCGAAATCGATCGTCATCGGCGGCAGCATCGGTCTTGCCGATGGCTATCTCGACCGGGTGCGCGCGCATCTGGGCGAGGTTCCACCGCGCCTTTCCTCCAATCTCGTTGCGGCGAAGCTCGCGGGCCACGCCGGCGTCATCGGTGTTGCCGATCTTGCCGAATGGGCAAAGTAGCGGCGCCGCCGGTCATGCCATGCAAAAATCATCAAAAAAGAAGGGAACGATCATGAAATTGAGCAGGACGTCTTTTGCGCTTATGGCCACCCTCCTCGCGGGGACAGCTTTGCCGACCTTTGCCAACGCAACCGTGACCGTGCTCGGCTGGCCTGGCGGGTCCGAGGAAACCGCACTGCGGGCAACCGTGGAAACCTATAACAAGCAGGCAAGCGATGCCGACAAGGTGGAGCTGCTGTTCTTCAACCGCGAAGGCTTTTACGACAAGCTGCAGGCCGACATGGCGGCCGGATCCAACGCCTTCGACGTGAATCTCGTCGCCACCTACTCGCTCGGTCGCTACGCGCCCTATATGGAGCCGGTCGATCTTGGCGCGGATGCGGCCAAGGTTTTCGGCGAATCCGTTCTCAAGACGATGCAGTTCGACGGCAAGCAATACGGCGTGCCGACCGACCTTTCGCTGCACTTCATGTACTACCGCAAGGATCTCGTCGACGCCTTGAGCAGGGATGACGCCGCCAAGAAGACCTATGGTGAAATCGCCCAGAAATATCTCGGCAAGCCGCTGCAGCCGAAGGACCCGGACAGCTGGACCTGGGACGACTGGGCGGCCACCGCCCTCTATTTCACCAAGCAGGTGAACCCCGACAGCCCGGTGCGCTACGGCACGGTCCTGCAGATGAAGAACCTGCTGTTCAACATGATGGTCTTCCAGTCCCTGCCGCGCTCCTACGGCGGCGACTGGATGGACAAGAACGGCAATGTCACGGTGGATTCCGATGCCTACAAGACCGGCCTCGAGCTCTACAAGAAACTCTATGATGCCGGGTCATCGCCCAAGGATTCGCTGAGCTACGAATATGCGGAAACCAACGCGGCCTTCGCATCCGGTCAGGCCGCGACGGCACTGCAGTGGAATGCCGCGGCGGCGGATCTGACCAGCACCGAAAAATCTCCGGCGGTCGCCGAGGTGACCGGGATCGTCGCGCCGCCGGCAGGTCCCGACGGACGCGCCGATCATATCCACGGCCTTGGTTTGGGCCTCAACAAGAACGCCAAGAACAAGGAAGGCGCCGTCAAGTTCCTGAAGTGGCTCGCCACCGAGGATGCGGCCTTGCTCTATGCGCGCAGCGGCGGTTCGCCGGCATTGTCTCCCGATGTCGTCGCCAAGGTTGCGAAGGAACGTCCCGATCTCGTCAAGCTCGGCGAATTCGCCAGCAAGTACGGCTATGTCATGACCGGTGCGACGTCCGCGAGTGCGCTCCCGGTCTATGAGCTGCAGGCAAAGGAGTTTACCGGCTACTGGTCCGGCCAGCAGAGCCTCGAGGATGCGCTCGCCCACACCAAGGCGGGCATGCAGGACCTTCTCAAGAAATGAACCATTTGCCGGACGCCGGGTCGAGCTCGGCGTCCGGCGCGTTTGGCGGATCGACATGGCCCTTGTGACACGTGCCGAAGGCAGGATGTATCTGACGCCGCTGGTCGGCTTCCTGCTGCTGTTCCTCGGCTTTCCGGCGATCGTCAATCTGATTTATTCCATTTCGGCCGTCACATTCGAGACGCTGCGCAGTCCGGTGTTGAGCGGTTTCAGCAACTATGTCGCGGTGTTGAACGACCGCGAATTCTGGAGCTCGGCCTGGTTCTCTCTGCGCTTCGGTATTCTTACCGCATCAGCGGAATGTCTGATCGGTCTTTTCCTTGCCATCTTCCTGGCACCGCTTCTGAGCAAGCGACCAGTCCTGATGGCGCCGTTGATGCTGCCGCTGATGGTCGCGCCGGCCATGGTCGGTCTCATGTACCGGCTGGTGCTGCATGAATTTGCGGGCCCCGTCCCCTACTATCTCTTCGAATGGTTCGGTGACAGCCCGGCCTTCCTCGACATCAACAATGCCTTCCGCACCCTTGTCGTCGTGGAGACGCTGCAATGGACGCCTTTCGCCTTCCTGCTCTTCTACATGGCCTATTCGGCCATACCGCTCGACGTGCGCGAAGCCTCCTCGCTCGATGGCGCATCACCGTTTGAGATCGTCCGGTGGATCGACCTGCCATTGATGAAGCCGACGCTGGTCATCGCGTTTTTCATCCGTTTCATCGACGGTTTCCGGGTGTTCGACAATGTCTATGCATTGACCGGCAGTGGTGCAGGAGGTTCAACGACGTCCTTGTCGATCTACATCTACCAAGCCTTCTTCAAGGAAGGGGCTATTGGCAAGGCGGTCGCCGCCTCGGTTGTCCTGTTCATGGCGTCGTTCATCGTTCTCCACTGCCTTAACCGGCTTGCCGGCCGCAGGAAGCGTTGACGATGGCCGGGGCACTGCGCTGGATCGTTTTTGCCATCGCCGTGCTGGCGATGAATTTCCCCATTATCGTGACGCTGATCACATCGCTCAAAAGCCAGCGCGAGCTTTCGACGAACCCCGGTTTGTGGATCAGCCAGCCGACGCTCGACAACTATCTGGAGGTCCTGACGCAGACCAGCCGCTTCAACATCTATGCCTATCTGCTGAACAGCACCGTGGCGGCGCTGATCGGAACCGGCCTTGCGATCGTGCTCGCGTTCCCGGCTGCCTATGCGATCGCGCGCAGCGAGGCGGGAAAGCGCTTGGTCCTGCCGATCGTCATCAATCTTCGCGCCGTGCCGCTGATCATCTTCGCGATCCCGCTTTACATGATGTACCAGTGGCTGGGCCTGCTCGATACGCGGATCGGGCTCGGGCTCATCCTGACCATCGTCAACGCGCCGCTTGCACTCGTCATCCTGGTAAACGCGATTTCAGATGTACCAGTCGAACTCGACGAGGCGGCGAAAGTCGATGGCGCAAGTTCCTTGCAGGTGATGATGATGATCGTCCGGCCCGTCATCCGACCGGCGCTCGTCACAACCTTCATCTTCGGCTTCATCACCGCCTGGAACGAATTCCTCTTCGGCCTCATGCTGACAACCAGTCGTGCCGTGCCGATGACGGTCGGCGCATCCTTCTTCTTCGCCGCGAGCGGCGGTGGCGTAAAATGGGGAACCGCTTCCGCCGTCATGATGCTGGGCGCCTTGCCGCCGGCATTGCTGGGTCTTGTGATGTATCGGCAGATATCGGGATCCATGACCGCTGGGGCGGTCAAGGGCTAAAGCAAGAAGAAGTTCGTCTTTCCGACAAATTGGACAACCCAATCCGACAGCGCCAGCGCGCTTGTCAGGCCAGGTGGCTCGATTCCGAAAAGACGGATCAGCCGTCCGGACGGATCTGCCAGAATGGCGAAATCGCCGAACTGCAACCCGTTCGTTTTAGGCCGCAGCCCGCGATGGCTCGGCTCCAGTTCCCCGTCTCTCAGCCCCGGCCAATAAATGGCGCGTAAAATGGTGTGGCCCCGGGCCGGCCGAGGAAAGAAGAAATGGTGCAGCTTGCTGAGGGCGAAATCGCGATGGCGCAGACGCAACGCAGTCTGGTTAGGTCCAGCCTAAGCCGAACTACTGAAAATCATAATTTGTGCAGCGCACCCAACGTGCTTTGCTCCGCCATCGGCTGAAAGAAAACAAGAAAAGAACGTCAGGCGACAGGCTTCGGCGATGCCTCCGGAGCGGGTTTCGTTCGGGCCGGGATAACGCTCGACTTCAGAAAACAGGGGAACGTGATGACGACAATAATCTCGAAGTTTCGCCGGGCCGCGCTGGTGGCCGGCATTGCGCTCAGCGCCATATCGGTGAGCCTCCACGCCGAAGCTGGCAGCTTGAAACTGGGCATGACGACCTGGGTGGGGTACGGACCGCTCTTCCTTGCCCGTGACATGGGCTACTTCAAGGAAGGTGGGCTCGATGTCTCGCTTGAAATCATCGAGGAAGCATCGCTGTATATGGCGGCTGTTGCCGCCGGCGAGCTCGACGGCAGCGCATCGACCGTCGACGAGATCATGAAGTATCGTTCGAAGGATGTTTGCTTCAAGTCGGTCTATGCGCTGGATGACAGCCATGGCGGCGATGGCGTGCTCGCGCCCAGCGGGGTCAAGAGCATCGCCGACCTCAAAGGCATGGACGTAGCGCTGAACGAGGGTTCAGTGTCGCAGTTCTGGTTCAATATCCTGCTCAAGCAGGCCGGTCTCACCCAGGCCGATGTGAAGATCACCAACATGACGGCAGACGATGCCGCTGCCGCCTTCATGGCCGACCGCATTCCCGTTGCCGTCACCTGGGAACCGCATCTGACGCTGGCCAAGAAGGAAAACAAGGGACAGGTGCTGATCGACTCCTCCAGGACACCCGGCTTGATCGTCGATGTGGTGGCGCTCAACTGCGACTACATCACGAAGAACCCCGGAGATGTCGAGGCGCTGGTGAAGGGCCTCTACAAGGCCAACGAGTTCATCAAGGAGAATCCTGAGAAGGCGTATGAGGTGATGGCCAAAGGCGTCGGCGGCTGGCTGAAGGATCCGAAGGACTTCGCTTCCTCGGCCGCTGGCGTGAACTTCTACGGTAAGCAGCGCAATGCCGAATTCTTCGCCGGTGGCGAGACTGGCGAAGCCGGCAAGCTGATCAAGCTGGGCGGCGATATCTGGGGCGGCTTCGGCAAGCTCAAAATGGACGTCAAGTATGACGACCTCGTCGATACGTCCTTCCTTGGGAAGTAGCTTGGCCTTGGAAAGTAGCTTGGCCTTGGAAGTAGCTTGGCCTTGCAAAGTAGCTTGGCCTGCGAAGTAATTTGACCTTGCAAAGTGATTTGGCTGAACCGGAGGCGGACCTCGCGCCTCCGGTCCAAGCGGCCCAAAAGGGTATCCCGTGACACTAGCACCGAACACGAGCTCTCTGGTCAGCAATGGCGTGACCGCGAGAGTTGAAGAAGGTCAGGCCGGTCGATCCGTCCTGAAAGTCATCGCCACACCGTTTCGGGCTGTGCCGCGCTCTCTCTCCATTACGCTCGGCTTCATGGTCTGGATCGCCGTCATCGGCGGCTGGTTCGCGCTGACCTATTCCGGAGCGGTCAAGGAAATGTTCCTGCCTCGCCCCGAATCCGTGTTGTCCACCACCATCAGCATGGCGCTTGACGGGTCGTTGTGGGAGCATGTTTTCGCCAGCGTCCAGGTGGTGTTGATCGGCTTCGTCCTTTCGAGCATCGTTGCGGTGCCGCTTGGATTGACGATGGGCACCTATCGCATCGTCCAGGCCGTTCTCGAACCGTTGGTCAATTTCATACGCTATCTGCCGGTGACGTCCTTCGTGCCGCTTTTCATCCTGTGGATCGGCATCGGCATCGAGCAGCGCGTTGCCGTCATCGTCTTCGGCGTCTTCTTCCAGCAGCTCGTCATGATCGCCGACAGCGCTCGCAGCGTCCAGCGCGACCTTGTCAACGCAGCCTATACGCTCGGCACGAAACGAGGCGACACGGTCTTCCACATCGTCTTTCCGGCCACGCTTCCGAGCGTGCTGGATGTGCTGCGCGTCACCATGGGCTGGGCCTGGACCTATCTCGTCGTGGCCGAACTCGTCGCCGCCCGCAGCGGACTTGGCTACATCTCGCTCAAAGCCATGCGCGGCTTTCAGGTCGACGTGATCTTCATGGCCATCGCCATGATCGGCATCCTTGGTCTTTGCACCGACCAATTGTTCCGGGGCATCCGCCGCCTCGTCGCTCCCTGGGCCAATTGAGGAACACGCACACATGGACGCCCTGAATCTTACGACGAAACCAAAGAGTTCCGACATAGGCATCGACAATGTGGTCCTGCGCTACGGCAAGGGTGACAATGCGGTGCTGGCGCTGGATGGCATTTCCTTTCACGTCGTGCCCAACGAATTCTGTGTGATCGTCGGCCCATCCGGCTGCGGCAAGTCGAGCCTGCTTTATCTCGTCGCCGGTCTTGAGGAGCGGACCGGCGGCATGATCGTAGTCGGCGGCAAGCCTGTTACCGAGCCGGGCCCGGATCGCGGCATGGTGTTTCAGGCATATACGCTGTTTCCCTGGCTTACGGTGGCGCAGAACGTCGAATATGGCCCGAAGCGGAAGGGCATTGCGCCGGCCGAGCGCAGGGTCATTGTCGAGCATTTTCTCCACGAGGTCGGTCTGGCAAAGTTCGCCAACCATTACCCGTCTCAGCTGTCGGGCGGCATGAAGCAGCGCGTTGCGATTGCGCGCGCGCTCGCCAATGATCCGGACGTGCTGCTGATGGATGAGCCTTTTGGAGCGCTCGACAGCCAAACCCGTCACAGCATGCAGAAGCTTTTGCTGAGGATCTGGGATCATTCCAAGAAGACGGTCCTGTTCGTTACCCATGACATCGACGAAGCGATCCTGCTGGCGGACAGGGTGCTCGTCATGTCCGGCCGGCCCGGTCAGATCAAGAAGGAAATCCGCGTAGGCCTCCCGCGTCCACGCAGCATGGATCTGGTCATGGAGCCGAACTTCATCGCCATGAAGCGGGAGATCCTCGAGCTCCTGAAGAACGACGAAGACGACGAGCACTAATGCATGTCGCTCAAAAGTGACCTCGGTTTTGGGCAGACGACATGCATGAAACAGACATCGGCAGTCTTCGGTGTGGATGATGAAACGGGCAAGGCATGAGCATCGAGGCGGCGGAATTTGACTATATCGTCATTGGCGCGGGCTCGGCCGGCTGTGTCTTGGCAAACAGGCTGAGCGCAGACCCGGCAGTTCGTGTCTGCCTGATCGAGGCGGGCGGCAGCGACGACCGCACCAGGGTGCGCGTGCCGGCCGGCATTCTCTCGCTCTACGGCAATCCGAACTTCGACTACGGCTACAAGGGCGTGCCGCAGCCGCTGCTCAACAACCGCCGCATACCGGTCAACCGGGGCAAGGTTCTTGGCGGGTCGAGTTCGATCAACTCGATGGTCTATATTCCTGGCGCCCCGCCGGACTTCGGTGAATTGGGAGC
>NZ_RZRR01001291.1:0-1097 GCF_003998555.1 Mesorhizobium sp. M7A.F.Ca.CA.002.09.1.1
GCCGGCAACCGAGCGCGCGAGCAGCGTCTTGCCGGTTCCCGGAGGGCCGACGAGCAGCACGCCGCGCGGAATCTTGCCGCCGAGCCGCTGGAACTTCTGCGGATCGCGCAGGAACTCGACGATCTCTTCCAGATCTTCCTTGGCTTCGTCGACGCCGGCAACGTCCTGGAAAGTGACGCGGCCATGCGCTTCGGTGAGCAGCTTGGCCTTCGATTTGCCGAAGCCCATCGCGCGGCCGGAGCCGGACTGCATCTGGCGCATGAAGAATATCCAGACGCCGAGGATGAGGATCATCGGCAGCCAGGAGATCAAATAGCCGAACAGCGAATTGGAACCGTCCGTTTCAGGCCGTGCATTGATGGTGACGTTCTTGTCCTGCAGCCGCGAGACCAGCGAAGGATCGCCGGGCGAATAGGTCTGGAAACCGCTGGAATTGTCGGTGTAGGTGCCGCTGATACGAGCGCCAGCAATGGTCACCGTCTTGACCCGCCCCGCCGCGACATCCTGCAGGAACTGCGAATAAGGCACATCGCTGGAAGCCCCTCGCGTCTGCGGCGTCTGGAACAAATTGAACAGGGCTATGAGCAGGACCGCTATGATCGCCCAGAGCGCGAGGTTGCGATAGTTCGGATTCATCAATTGTCCCGTTGGCGTCCGCGAGGCGGACACGCGTCATGAGAGGAAACTTGCGCCTAACATAGGGAGAGCGTCCCCCCTTGCCAAGCAGAACAGCACGTCTGGGTTAAGCTTTCGCGCAACCCTCAGCCGGCACTGTGGCCGCTGAAAGGCAAGGGCGGGACCGGGGCCGCGCCAATCAGCCCGGCGACGGCCCGCGCCAGCGCTAGGTCGAAGGATGGCAGGAAGCGGCCGAAGGGGGCAACGACCGGCCGCACTTCCACCGTCGCGGACTTCAGTCCATATCCAGGCAAACCAAGGCATTCACCGGCCTGCCACACCGCCGGTTCGGCCGCGAGCGCGGCGCGCATCAGGCTCGACGGGGTTTTTCCTTCACCCGTCGCGAGCCGTTTCGCCGCTGCCGTGCCTAACGGGGCAATCAACAATGCGCTGCTGCTGTCGTTCAATGTGATGTGCCGGCG
>NZ_RZRR01001292.1:0-1096 GCF_003998555.1 Mesorhizobium sp. M7A.F.Ca.CA.002.09.1.1
GCGCAGGGCCTGTGGCGTGAAACCGGCTCGGCCGACCCTGTCTTCACTGATCTGCTCGAGCTCGAACTTGGTTCCGTCGTGCCGTCGATGGCCGGCCCCAAGCGGCCTGAAGGCCGCGTCGCCCTGGAAGGCATTCCGGAAGGCTTCGCCAAGGCGATGGAGACCGAATACAAGAAGGCGGCCGAAATCTCCAAGCGCTATGCCGTCGAAGGCACCGACCATGATCTCGGTCACGGCGATGTCGTCATTGCCGCCATCACCTCCTGCACCAACACCTCGAACCCGAGCGTGCTGATCGGCGCCGGTCTTTTGGCCCGCAATGCCAACCGGCTCGGTTTGAAGCAGAAGCCGTGGGTGAAGACCTCGCTGGCTCCCGGCAGCCAGGTGGTCGCCGAATATCTGGAGAAATCCGGCCTGCAGAAGGAGCTCGACCAGATCGGCTTCAACCTGGTCGGCTTCGGCTGCACCACCTGTATCGGCAATTCCGGCCCGCTGCCGGCGCCGATCTCCAAAACCATCAACGACAAGGGCCTGATCGCCGCCGCGGTCCTGTCCGGCAATCGCAACTTCGAAGGCCGTGTCTCGCCTGACGTGCAGGCCAACTATCTGGCCTCGCCGCCGCTGGTCGTCGCGCACGCGCTGGCCGGAACTGTCACCAAGGACCTCACGACAGAGCCGCTCGGCGAGGACAAGAACGGCGAGCCGGTCTACCTCAAGGACATCTGGCCGAGCTCGGCCGAAATCCAGGAGTTCATCGAGAAGAACGTCACCCGCGAGCTGTTCGCCCGCAAGTATGCCGACGTCTTCAAGGGCGACGAGTACTGGCAGAACGTCAAGGCGCCGGAAGGCCAGACCTATGCCTGGGACGACAACTCGACCTATGTGCAGAACCCGCCCTATTTCGCCGGCATGACATCAGGTTTCGGCAAGATCGGCGACATCAAGGGCGCCCGCGTGCTCGGCCTGTTCGGCGACAAGATCACCACCGATCACATCTCGCCGGCCGGATCGATCAAGGCAGCGTCGCCGGCCGGAAAATATCTCACCGACCACGGCGTCGGTGTCGCCGACTTCAACCAGTACGGCACGCGGCGCG
>NZ_RZRR01001293.1:0-1090 GCF_003998555.1 Mesorhizobium sp. M7A.F.Ca.CA.002.09.1.1
GGCCTGCACCATGTCGTCGACCGCCGAGCCGGCCTTCGTCGACGGTGTCTGGGGTCCGTATTTCTCGGCCATGGTGCCGGGCCTGTGGCTGAACGAGGGCGGCCAGTCGGCAGCTGGTGCTGCGATTGATCATCTGGTGCGCATGCATCCTGCAGCCGGCGAAGCGACCGCCAAAGCGCAAGCCGAGGGGCTCAGTCTCAGCGCCTGGCTGTCGCTGCAGGCGCAAAGCCGCAATGGAGCCGCGGCCACGCCGGCCCTGGTCGGCGGCATCCATGTCGTGCCGGAGTTCCTCGGCAACCGCGCGCCCTTCGCCGACCCGGACGCGCGCGCGCTGATCGCCGGGCTCGATCTCGACACCAGCCTCGACAGCCTGGTCGGGCTCTATGTCGCCGGGGTCTGCGGGCTGGGCTACGGCGCGCGCCAGATCGTGCAGGCCGAACATCAGAAAGGCATTGCCGTCGACACCATCGTGGTCAGTGGCGGCGCCGGCCAAAGCCCGCTGGTGCGCCAACTGCTGGCCGACACCACAGGCATGGTGGTGGTGGCCTCGACCTCGCCGGAACCGGTGCTGCTCGGCTCGGCGATGCTGGGCGCGGTCGCCGCCGGTGCCTACAAGGATGTGGCGGCGGCGATGGCCGGCATGTCGGAACTCGGCGAGGTCTATCATCCCGACGCTACGCTGGCCGGCTGGCATGCCAAACGCTTCGCGGCGTTCGAATTGCTGCAGCAGGCGGGCAAGGCCATCCGAGGCTGAAGCGCGCGGCTTCTGTCCGGCTTTGTCAGGAGCGTAGCGAACACCGCTTGGCGGTTTAGCCGGAAGCTGGCAGCTTTGTTCTGTCGTGGACCCTCCAGCAGCACGCGACGAGGGCAGGGCGACAGGACCAGGAGGCCCTAATGGTGGACGAAGCTAAACCGCCGCTACCATTCGCATCGGATGAGGTGCCGTGGACGGAATGGTCCGATGTGCCACGCTTCGGCCTGCGCTACCGGCATTTGTCGCTGGCTGCCCTTGGCGACAAACACCGTGTCGGCGTGGCAATCGAGGAGCTTCCGGCTGGCAAGCAGTCCTCGCCGGCGCATTACCATATTT
>NZ_RZRR01001294.1:0-1089 GCF_003998555.1 Mesorhizobium sp. M7A.F.Ca.CA.002.09.1.1
ACCTTTTTCAGTGCCGGCGCCGGCACTGAAAAAGGTCCCGTGACCGTCGCGGGACCTTTTTCATGACCTTTGTCCTCTATGCCGCCGCCGCTCTGGCCGAGATCGCCGGCTGCTTTTCATTCTGGGCCTGGTGGCGGCTGGAGAAGCCGCCGCTTTGGCTGCTCCCCGGCCTCGCCTCGCTTGCCCTGTTCGGCTTCCTGCTGGCGCTGGTCGACACGTCAGCCGCCGGTCGCGCCTACGCCGCCTATGGCGGCATCTACATCGTGGCGTCGCTTGGCTGGCTGTGGCTGGTTGAAGGCGTTCGCCCCGACCGCTGGGATCTTGCCGGTGCCGCGCTCTGCATTGCCGGTGCTTCGGTGATCCTTCTCGTCCCGCGGGGCGCTTGAGATGGAGTTGCCTGCCTCCCTTCGCCAAGGTGTCGAGCGTCTGCTCGAAAACGTTCCGCTGGCGGTACTCAAGCAAGCGGCAAAGACGCTGTCCGACCGCTACCGCGCCGAGTTGCGCGACGGCCGTCTGCACATGGCCGAGGATCTGGCGGTGAAGGCCTATCTGGCGACGCGGCTGCCGGCGACCTATGCCGCGATCCGTGCCAGCCTCGACGCGCTGAGCGACGCCAAGCCTGCCTTTCAGCCCAGGACCTTGCTCGATGTCGGCGCCGGCCCTGGCACGGTGCTTTGGGCCGCGACCGATCTGTGGCCCGATCTCGAACAGGCGGTGTTGTTCGAAGCCAGTGCCGCCGTGCGTAAGGTCGGCGAGACGCTTGCCGGCAACACTATTGCCGCCCAGAGCAGATGGCTGGCCGGTGATGCCACCATCGACCTTGCTGACATCGAGCCGGCCGATCTGGTCACGTGCGCTTATGTGCTCGATGAAATCGCGCCGGCATCGCTGCCGAAACTCATCGACCGGCTCTGGCAACTCACTGGCGACACGCTCCTGAGCGTCGAGCCCGGCACCCCCGCCGGCTGGCAGCGCATCCTTGCCGTGCGCCGGCAGCTGATCGAGGCGGGCGCGCATGTGCTTGCGCCTTGCGCGCATCAGGCGCCCTGCCCGCCGGTCCAGCCCGACTTGTGCCCTTTTTTCCCCCGC
>NZ_RZRR01001295.1:0-1087 GCF_003998555.1 Mesorhizobium sp. M7A.F.Ca.CA.002.09.1.1
GGATACGGATGGCTTCGCTAAGCTTTTCGTTCGGCCCGAGCGTCAACACGTCATGGCCTTTTCTCTCGAGAATTGCCTTAACCGTCATGGCGTCCTCCTCTGCTTTGCCTGCCGGTTCCTGCCCTGACCGGCCTTCACGTAAGAGTGAACATCGTGCGCCGTGATCGGTTGCATTTCAAGTGTGGTGGTCGGCCGTCTCCCATTCGGGCGCCTGCCATCGCCTGTCGAACCAGCGCAGGCCGAAGAAGCCGGCGACAAAGCCGCCAATATGGGCCTCCCAGGCGATCTGGCCGTCTACCCCCGGGGCAAAACCGAGCAGGCCGGTGGCGAGATTGATGACCATCCACATGGCAAGGAAAATCACGACACCGCGCAAGCGCAACACGAATGCGATCGGCAGCACCGGGCCGGCGAAGGCGGCCTTGCCGGCCGAACGATCGGTGCGGAAGCCAAAACGCGCCGCAGCCCCCATCATGCCTGATATCGCACCGGAAGCCCCGACCAGCGGCGCCTCACCGTAAGGATGCAGTGCCCAGAAAAGCGCGACCGAAGCCAGCCCGGTTGCGGCAAAGAACAGCGCGAACCACAGCGTTCCCAGACGGTTTGCCAATGGTGAGCCAAACGCGGCGAGCCACACCATGTTGATGGCGATATGGGCAAAGCCGCCATGCATGAACGCGTAGGTGAAGGGCCGCGAAAACAGGAACCAGTCGAAGCCGTATTGCCCGGTGTAGAGAACGGGGATGAAGGCCCCGTCATACAGCAATGTCATCTGCTGGGATTCGCTCAACACATATTGCTGCAACAGATAGACGACGACGCAGATGCCGATCACCGCCAGCACGACGGGCGGCAGGTTGAACACCGGCTCGCGCCGCGGCTCGGGCGCGCCCTCGACCGGGTCGGCTTCCGAGGGAATTACCGGTTCACTCATTTGAAATTGCACTCACTGCGGGATTCCAGGCTCGAGCATCTAGATTAACGCGGACCGAACAGCAAACCGCGAATCATCTGGCGCGAATCAAAAAAGAAGCCGTTCAAGGTTTCCCTTGAACGGCCGGTCGAGCCCCCTGCTCCCCTAAAACTC
>NZ_RZRR01001296.1:0-1082 GCF_003998555.1 Mesorhizobium sp. M7A.F.Ca.CA.002.09.1.1
GCCTTGACATCATTCGTGCCCGCGTTCTTCTACGCGTCGGTGATCGAACCGCTCACCGACGCGTAGAAGAACGCGGGCACGAATGATGTCAAGGCCGCATTGAAAGGCATATAGGCCGAACGCAAGCATCCCGAGGCCGACCAGTGTTGGGACGCTGTGGCTGGCAAGCACACGGTCATAAACCTGCAACATGAACAAGGGGGCAGTTAGCGCCAATACGTTTATGACGCCGCTTATCACCGCTGTTGCGAGGATTACCGCCTTGTTCGCCGCAACAAGTGACCTTTCAAATCCCCCAGAACCTATCTTCTCGGGGGATCGGGTCATGGAGATCTCGTTCCACCTACTTCAGCACAAAATCCTATGCATAGCTCAAGCATATTGCTTGTTACTGCCACTGATCCAGACCGAGGTGACTCACCCAAGACATACTTCAAGCGGCAACAAGCCATGCTGGGTCGAATCCCATATCAAACACGGTGTTCATTGCCACGCTGTGCGCGTTGTCATTTTCGTCCAAATAAGCCAACGAGAATGAATTAAAAACCTGCGATCTGCCGAAGTACCCGTTAATAACATGCGCCGACCCTGTCCATTCTGAAGACATACCAAAGTCTACCGTGTAGTCTCCATAAAGCACATCGGTACTGATGTAGTAGGCCTTGTTGGAGCTAAATGAATATGTACCAATTTCGATTGAAGTGGCTCCGTCATTGCCGCTGAGGGTATATTTTACATCCCACCAGTTCGTAACATAGTCTATCTCATACCATTGCTCACTTGCATGTATCGTTGTTGTACGCTGCGCGACCAATGTCTTCTCTAGATCCAGATCGGTGAGGCTTAATCCAGACAATAGGAAATTATTCAAGGGAGCAGAATAGTCTGAAGCGGGATCTGATGGCCAATACTTCTCTAGATTTCCAACAGCGACGTCATGCCCGCCATCGGGCGTCATGACATAGCCGACAAAAAAGTGACTCGAATCCTGGAACTCGATCGTGTCGTTCCCGCTGCCCGTATCAATCATGACCGGCAGGATTATACCCCAGCTGTTGTCTGCAACACCCGAGACTATGATG
>NZ_RZRR01001297.1:0-1081 GCF_003998555.1 Mesorhizobium sp. M7A.F.Ca.CA.002.09.1.1
CCGCAAGACCATCACCAGCCCCTATTTCCCGGACAGCGACACCGAGACCGCCAAAATCTCGAATTATGCCACGGTCGTCGGCCGCGTCGGCTACGCCTTCGATCGCGTGCTGATCTATGCCAAGGCTGGTTATGCCGGCGGCAAGGTGGATTTCCGCGCCCGAGACAACGACGCCCTGGTGACCTACGAAAAGAATGAGTGGCAGAACGGCTATGCGCTCGGCGCTGGCATCGACTATGCCCTTACGAACAACCTCTCGCTTGGCGTGGACTACACCCACGTTGACCTCGGCCATAAGACGAGCACGGGCGACAACGTGTTCGATGATGGCACTCTCGGCGACAATCCCGAGACCTATCGCACAGAGGCAAAGGTCGATGCCGTGATGGCCCGGCTAACCTACAAGTTTGGAATGGGTCAGTAGTGCATCGACATCATTTTCGCGGATCAGATCTAGCGTCAGGGGAGCTCGTCAGCGCTCCCCTTTCCTCGTAGCCTACATATTCCTTCGAACATTCTGGCGATTGAACGAAGTCTTGAACTTCTTTGGGCAATTGCAGCCTAGAGCGGTGCAGGCTATGCCCTTCCAGGGCAAGACAAAGCACGTAGTGTGTCCGCCCTCGGTGACCGGAACCTAAGCAGCACTTGCGGTATGATTTGTCGGTGTGACTTTCGGTCACCAAAGGCACACCGGGACACCATCTGTTCCCATTTCACCAATTTCAGCGAATTCGCCTCTTGCTTCTGAACCCTTGAGAATATAGGGCTTTCCGCGGTCCGGAGTGTAGCGCAGCCCGGTAGCGCACTTGACTGGGGGTCAAGGGGTCGTCGGTTCGAATCCGGCCACTCCGACCAAATTTGAAAGCAGGACTTGCCCCCGAAGTCCGCCTCTCCAGATGCTTCGGTCAGCCCGGCCAAATCTCGGATCGGGGCAACCATGTGCTCTGCCGCTTGAACTCTGGCTTGGGCTACCCCTGGCACACATCGATCCACTCAGCCCCAATCAGCTCAACCATCCTCTGCGGGCTGATCCGCACCGCCGCATTGGTGGCGCCTGCCGCGGGCACGACCTCGTCAAATT
>NZ_RZRR01001298.1:0-1074 GCF_003998555.1 Mesorhizobium sp. M7A.F.Ca.CA.002.09.1.1
GTGTAGATCGAGGCTTCGTCGATGGCCACTGCGGCCAGCGCCAGCGCCACCGGCGCGCTCAATGCCGCCATGACGGTGAAGTTCGCTTTCCTGTCACTCAGCATCAACCGGGCAAGCCGACCGATCCCATTGCACGCATGCAGCAGCATTCAAATGCCCCCGACCCTGATCGTTGACTGGCGCCTGATCGTGGTCCCGGGCATGGCTATGCCCGGGAAAAGGTTCCAGATCGGCAGGTTGCGGGCGTCGTATTGGATGGACACCACGAACTGGCTTCCATCGGCCGTGCTGTCGTTGGCCTGGTAGGTCAACTTGCTGACATCCACGAAGGGATATCCGCCGGCATTGTTGGTGACGAAGCTGGTTACGAGCGTTTGACGTTCGGTCTGGTTCAACCCGGCAATTGCCGTGCGGGCGGCATCCGCTGCGATCTGCTGGATCGAGTTGGCGGCGCCGAAGTATATACCGTATGCAACCATTCCGAGTAGAAGAAGAATGAAAATCGGTGAAAGCAAGGCAAATTCAACCGCAGAGGTACCGCGCTCTTCTTGAAAGTTCCGCATTAGTTGACGGATTTTGGGCAATTTACTTGCTCCGTTACTCATAGCCGCCGCGCGTCTGAAGCTCGAACCGTATAGAAGGTACTCGTAATGTAACCTCAGGTTGCTTAAGAACGCATTAAGACATTCCGGCAAACTGGCATGGCTCCCGATTCGCGGTGAAAAATAGCGTCGAGGTGAAGAAACCAAGTCAAGCTTTTGGTTTCGGCTGGTGTTTCAGCGGCCACACCATAGCTTTCGTCCGCCTTACTTTGGGTGACCCAGAGAGTCTGTTGAAATAAAAATTCTCCGCGTTAGTGTCTGGGCACGAGCCGCAGGACGGGAACCAGCGGCGCGCTCAAAGGGGTCAGATATCGGCTCCAGGGCGTCAACACTTAATAGGCGCGCCAACGGCGGCGCCGACAGGGAGAACTTCATGCTGAAAAACATGCTGAAGGCGACTGTGTTCGCCACGACGATGACGCTGGCCGCCGGGACGTTCTACACGCAGGCCTTTGCCGAGACCGTCTATAAC
>NZ_RZRR01001299.1:0-1070 GCF_003998555.1 Mesorhizobium sp. M7A.F.Ca.CA.002.09.1.1
CATGTGCTACAGCCACGCGGAAACCAAGGCGTTCGATTGAACGATCGTCCCGGTTCATTTGGTGCGCAACTTTTGCGTGTTGAAGCAAGGCGAGAGTTCTCCTATCGTCGCCGGGGTTCTTGGGGATTTCGACATGCCTTTCCTGATTGCTATCCTTGGCGTGATGGGCGCGGCGGCGTTCTGGTGGTACCGGATGAAGGCGATGAACGACGCGGCTCGCGAGGTTGCGGACGTTGTCGGGCGCGTGCAGGGCAACATCCGTCGCAAGAAGCTGCGCAAGCAGGCGGCTCTGTCGCCTCTGACGGCGATCGATGATCCGGTCGTAGCGGCGGCTACGCTGATCACATCAATCGTCTCCGAGGATGGGCCCATCCTGCCGCAGCGCGAGGCTGTCATCCGCGCGGTGATTTCCGAGATCGCCGACAAGAAGAAGACCGACGAGGCGGTGATCTACGCCAAATGGGCGGCGGCGCAGGTCGACGACACCACCGTCGTCATCGACAAGCTGGCGCCGTTCCTGCGCGAACGCCTCGATGTCGCCGAGCGGAACGATCTGCTGCAGATGGTCAACCGCGCCGCCCAGGGCGGGGAAAAACGCCTCGAAATATCCGACCAGAGGATATTGCGGCTGCGGCAGAAGCTGGGTTTCGAGGTCAACTGAGCGATAGCGCTCAGATCGCCTCGCCCTTCAACAATCGCGGCGTGCTGGCGGACAACCCCGACGCCTGCCGGATAAAAAAATCCTTCAGGCGCGGCATGCGTTCGACAAGGCCGAGGCCGATGTCGCGGACGGTTCGCAGCGGGCCGATATCGTTGGAAAACAGCCGATTCAGCGCGTCCGTGGTGATGCCCATCTGCACCGTGTCGAAGCGGCGCCACTGCTGGTAGCGTTCGAGGACGTCGAGCGCGCCGATGTCCTGGCCGAGCCGGTCGGCCTCGACGATCACCTCGGCAAGGGCCGCGACATCCTTGAAGCCGAGATTGAGGCCCTGGCCGGCGATCGGGTGGATGCCGTGGGCGGCATCGCCGGCGAGTGCGATGCGGGGCGCGACGAAAGCACGCGCAATGGT
>NZ_RZRR01001300.1:0-1070 GCF_003998555.1 Mesorhizobium sp. M7A.F.Ca.CA.002.09.1.1
GATCAGGACAATGTCGTGCTGATGCCGCTGCACGCCTACCAGCGCCGCATCGCCGGCAACCGCGACATCGACAACATCTACATCGCCGCCGATGACCGCACGCCGACCAGCGAGTTGCAGCCGCGCGTCGAGGACATTCTGCGCGACGCCAGACGCATCACGCCCGATCGTGAAAGCGATTTCGCCATCCGCGACATGACCCAGATCGCCGACGCCATGGCCAGCGCCACCACCACCATGACCGGCATGCTGGGCGCCGTCGCCGGCGTCAGCCTGCTGGTCGGCGGCATCGGCATCATGAACATCATGCTGGTGTCGGTCACCGAACGCACCCGCGAGATCGGCATCAGGCTCGCCATCGGCGCGCATGAAAAGCACATCCTCATCCAGTTCCTGGTCGAGGCGACGGTGCTGTCGCTGCTCGGCGGCATTATCGGCATCCTGATCGGGCTGGCGCTGGCCGGCCTCGCCGCGGTGACGCTGACCATCCCGTTTGCGCCGAGCCCGGCGGTGATCCTGCTCGCCGTCGGCTTTTCCGCCCTGATCGGCATGGTGTTCGGCTTCTTCCCGGCGCTGCGCGGCGCCAGGCTCGACCCGATCGACGCACTTAGGCACGAATAGGGCAACCGGCCGAAACGCGGCCGGCGCTCAGACCGGTTTTGCACAGCCTTAGACGTTTCCACCCTACCCGCCACTGTCGCCGCGCCGTTCATGATGCTAGGGCAATTCACGCTTGGGTGGAGGAATAGCCAATGAGCAAGAAGGCACGACTGATCCTGACGATGGTCGTCATCGAGGCCTTCCTTGCAGGCATCTGGTGGTATCTCGCCCGCTTCGGCATGGCCAATCCCGATCGCGTCACAGCCGATTTTCAGGCAGTCGTCGGCCAGACCATGGGAATGGCGATGGGCGGTTTGCTCGGCATCGGCTTCATCCTGTTCCTCGTCGCCGCCCGCAACGATCGCAACGCGGCACAGAACAAGACGCGCCCTTAACTCCCGTTTGCGAAATGCCACTCGATCAGCGGCTTCATGTGCGGTGACAGGCCGACCGGCAGGTCGGCCTGTCAC